>NZ_JAPPTE010000020.1:0-78904 GCF_026719375.1 Citrobacter sp. W9
TGCAGGACTTTAATTTCCATACGAATCTCAAAAGTGATCATAAGCTCCCCTGTATTCAGAGGAGCAGATTAACCCCTGGATCAATTTTCAACCGCTGGGGTGGATCAGTTTTGCACCGTTGGTAACACTTGGGTTGGTTGGCGGGATTCCTGGTCTGGTTATGTTGGGAGCAGGTGCATGGTACACCATGTACCAGAATCAGGAGCAAGCTCGTCGATCCGCACAAGACTATGCAAATACCATTGATCAGATACGCTCTAAAACAAAAACCATGTCATTACCTGAAGCTTCAGATAATGAAGCCAAGACTAGACAGGCATTAGACGAGCAAAACCGGCTTATTGATGAGCAGGCGAAAAAGGTTAGGCAGTTACGGGAAGAAATTTCCGGTTACCAGCATATGTTGGCTAACCCTGGTCCTACAGTTGCTGGTTACATGGTTAACCATCTTAAGAGCATAGATGACGCTACTCGAGGTCTTTCTGATGCCACTAATGCTTTAACTATTGAGCAAGAACGCTTGGCACAGATGCAGGCTAAATCGCAGTCTATTCAGGAGGTTCTTGAGGGGGTAGAGCATCGTCGTATTGCGCTTATTCGTCAGCAGGCAGCAGAACAGAATTCAGCCTATCAGTCATTATTAATTATGAACGGCCAGCATACAGAGTTTAATCGTCTGCTAGGGTTGGGAAATGCACTGCTTATGTCTCGTCAGGGACTGGTTAACTCTCCGTTACGGTCACCTCAGGCTGAGCTTAATACTAAACAGGTGGATGCGATTGAAAAAAGTAGGCGTGAACTTGAATTATCTCGCCGTAAAGGCGAGGAGAGAGAACGCTTACGATTAAGTTATTCTGCTGATGATCTTGGCTTCGCTTCTAACGATCCTCGTTACCAAACCAGCCGTCA
The DNA here is from genome assembly GCF_026719375.1 of Citrobacter sp. W9. Lineage (NCBI taxonomy): Bacteria > Pseudomonadati > Pseudomonadota > Gammaproteobacteria > Enterobacterales > Enterobacteriaceae > Citrobacter > Citrobacter sp. W9. The sequence goes on from NZ_JAPPTE010000020.1 coordinate 910, forward strand.
GGAGTTAATTAATAATGGTTTAGAGGAGTGGAGAAATAATCAGGCTAACAAGCCGAAAGCAAAAGGTGGAAAAACTGAAGCCGAAAAAACGGCGGATACTTACGACAAACTCATTAAGCAGCAGAAAGAGCAAATCGCTCTGGCTGGTCAGAATACCGAACTGGCAAAACTGAAATACCAGGTTAGCCAGGGTGAGCTTACGTCTCTTACCGAGGCACAAAAACAAACCCTGTTGCAGAATGCCGCGTTGATTGATCAGCAGAAAATCCGCGAACAATTAGCGGCGTATGAAGCCAACCTCGCTGACTCAAACGCCAGCGCGCGAGCATCTAACCAGGCAGAACTTACCGGATATGGACAGGGAAGCCGAATGCGTGAACGTATGCAGGAAATGCTACGCATCCGGGAGGAATTTCAGCAGAAGAACATTGATCTTCAGCGGCAGTACCAGTCAGGTGATATTTCTGAAGACCTATACCGTCAGGAACTGGAACTAAATAAACGTTATCTCGATGAACGGTTACGAGATCAGGAAGCTTATTACTCGGCCTCTGATGCCCAGCGCAGTGACTGGACAACGGGTATGCGTGAAGGTTTTGCGAACTGGGCTGACACTGCTTCTGATTACGCATCTCAGTCTGCTGACCTGGTGAATAACGCAATGTCCGGGCTGGTGGGTAACATTTCTGATGCACTGGCCGGTAATAAGGTTGACTGGGAAGACTGGGCTAGTTCGGTGCTTCAGTCTATGCAGAAAATTATCCTCAATGCGATGCTGGTGGATTCTTTACGGTCTGCCAGTAACAGCGGTTTTTTCAGTTCAATCGGCGGCATGTTTGGGGTGGGTGCTGGCGCTGCATCTGGCAGCACTCCTTCAGGCGCTTATAACTCTGCCGCATCTGGCATAAAGCTGAATGCAAAAGGTGGTGCATATGCCTCTGAAAGTCTGAGCGCTTACAGCAACAGCATTGTTAGCACACCGACATATTTTGCTTTTGCAAAAGGTGCCGGGCTTATGGGGGAGGCGGGGCCGGAAGCCATTATGCCATTGACACGATCAGCTGATGGTTCGCTGGGTGTTCGCATGGTTGGCACTCCAGGCTCTACATCAGGCGGCGGTGATACGATTATTCATCAGCACTTCAACATATCCGGTAACGGAGACGCTGCACTGAAGCAGGCTATGCAGGAAGCTGCGCGACAGGGAGCAAATGACGGTGCGAAGCAGGCGCGTCAGGATATCTTGCAGGACTTCTCTAATAGAGGTCAGGCAAGACGATTGCTTGGCGTGTAACCATTATTAATTTTCATTTAGCCGAAAGGCGGGAGACAGTTATGACTTTAGAACAACGAGTTGAGTCACTTGAATTTAAAGTAGGGTTTCCGAAAGAAAATGGAGTAAGAATTTCTTTCGGAGAAAATTTGGCCATGTCATCTACACAGCGCATTGGCAGTAACGTGTCGGTGAAAATTGGCAAAGAAAATGTCGCTACCATTCAGTACAGCGAAGACTTAACGCCAGAACTTACGCTGGAAGGGTACAATCAGCGGGCGAAAGAACATGCCCAAAATGTTGTCGTAAATATTATTGAAGCGGCCCGGAATCAGGCCGCATTTAATTCAAATATTAATGCTGCATTAGATAACGCAAAGCAAAATTTACTTTTCAATACCAGACAATTTCAGAGCTAAAGCTTTAGTTCTGGATATTGTTTCAGCGAGTTCAGACGGAGCATTTTTTTCAGCTAACTCCCATGTCTTTTTTGTGTTGCTTTGAAAAGCAGATAGTTGCTCAGGTGTGAGCACACTTATTAGTTCTCTAACGACCGACTCAAGAGCATCTGTTCGGTCAAGGCTTCTTTTTAATACTTCAATATCCATTTTAACCCTTTCTTAGAGGTAATCAGCCATCCCTCATTACCAGAATACGCCAGTGTCCAACCACTGACGGGCTGAACACGTATTTTAACTATGGATATCAATCAGTAACATCCTGACAAATGATCAGTAGCGCCGCCGTGCGCAGAATAATGCAGGAGAATCTATGGCTGTATTCGAATGGCCCGAAGATGTCTGCCCCGCGTCGCTGACCTGGCGAACAGAAAGTAATACCAAAACCTTCCGTTCCCCCTTCAATGGGGCATCGCAGACAGCACGCTTCCCCGGTACCCGCTGGGTATGTTCCCTGACCTTTAATAACCTTACTGACGAAAAATCCAGACGTATTGATGCTCTGGTGGCTTCGCTTGATGGTGAGTATGGAAGGGTAAAAGTCCGTGACTGGGGCAGAAGTGGCAGAGCGCCTGCTGGTGCGCCCGTTGTTGATGGGGCAGATCAGACGGGAACCCAGCTTCAGAGTAAGGGCTGGACGCCGGGAACATTGGTGCTCAGACAGGGCGATTATTTCACTGTTAACGATGAGCTAAAGATGGTTACAGCCGACGTGACGAGCGCGGCGAACGGTACCGCAATGATTGCCTTTGCGCCGATGTTGCGTAGTTCGCCACCGGCTAATGCTGTCATTGAGGTCGCGAAACCCTACGGCATTTTCAAACTGAAGGATAACCAGCAGGGTGCCGGTAACCGTATGCCGGGTGTCTTTACCAGTTACACGCTGGAGCTTGAGGAGGCATTTTAATGCTGTATTCCCCCTTTTCGGATTCGATGGTGGACTGGTTATCCCGCGACAGGGTGACGGTTGCGATCGCCGCCAATATTCAGTTTGAATCCGGCACCGTCTATGTGCATTCCGGTACCGGGACACTGGTTATTGGTGGTTATGTCTATTATGGCATGGGCCGCATGGGGTCTGTTGATGATGCCAGTGAAACCAGCACGACCAGTCCGACGCAGGTCAAAATGACCCTCTCTGGTCTGGATATGGCCCTCTTTGCTACCACGCTGAATGAGCGATGCGTGGGCAGAAATGCCGAAATCTATCTGGTGGCCATGGATGATAACGGTGTTGTCCAGGTTGCCGATCTCCTGTTCAAAGGGAGGGTATCCAGTACGGGGGCGACCGCTGGCGGGACGAACGCCCTGCAGTACACCATCAGTAATATTTTTGAAGACTGGCAGCGTCCTTTCCCCGATCGCTATACCGATGAATCGCAGCAGGCCGCTTATCCCGGAGACCGCATATTCCGGTATGTGGCGCAGATGTCTGAACGTTCGATTTACTGGGGCAGTAAAAAAGATGCACCAGGATTTACCTATAAGTGAGGAAGCATGAAGCATCCGGACTGGCATAACAGATTAATTACCGTAATAAGGGCCGCTGAAAAGCGGCCTTTTTTATGGGGCAGTCATGACTGCTGCCTGTTCGCGGCAGACTGCGCTCAGGCCATGTGCGGCGAGGATTTTGCGGCAGACTGGCGCGGAACATACGACAGTGAGCATGGGGCAAAAAAGGCGATATTGCGCGGTGGCGGTTCGCTTGAAAAGGTGCTGGCCCGTTATCTCGACGAAGTACCGGTGAAACTGGCGCAGCGTGGGGATATTGCCGTTGTTGAAAATGCCGGGGCGCGATGCGCCGGGGTGGTGTATTCCGGCGTTGTATGGGTTCCTGGAGAAAATGGTCTTGTCAGTCTTCGGGTTAAACCGTTGAGTGTCTGGAGGGTGCGTTAATGCCTGCTGCTGTTCCTATTGTTGCCACCATTGCCGCAGGTGTGGCAGCGGCAAATGAAATGTATGCCATTGCGATGGTTATCACCGTCGCCGCACAGATTGCCACTCAGGCTCTGACCAAGACCCCGTCGCTGAATTCCTACCGTGATACGTCTGAACGCAAACAGGTTCTGCGTGCAGCGGCCAGCGCCAAAACCGTTGTTTATGGTCGCTCAACGTCGGCGGGCACTTTGTTCTTTTCCGAAGAGCAGGCTGGCGAACAGGATGATGGCGAAATGCTGCATCTGGCTATTGCCCTGGCGGGACACCCGTTATCCGGCGTTCAGACTGTCTGGCTGGGTGATGAGCCGATCAGTAGCTATCCTGAGCATGCCTTTTTCGAGCTGCACACCAATCGCCAGACGGCGGACCCGTACATGCTGGAAAACTGCCCGTCATGGAAAGAAGACATGATCGGGAAAGGGATCACCTGGCTGCGCGTATCCCTGAAGTTCAACGCTGAAAAATTCCCGGCAGGTATCCCTAACATCAAGGTCGAAAAACAGGGGCGTGCCGTTTATGACCCGCGTACCGGGTTGACGGGTTACAGCAACAATGCGGCGCTGGTTATCCTGGACTATTACCGCAATTACCTGAAAGTGCCCGACACCGATATTCTCTGGGACCAGTTTAAGGACGCGGCGAATATCTGTGATGAAGATGTGATTACTGGCGGTAATACCGTTGAGAAGCGCTATACCATCAACGGTGAGTTCGATCTCAGTGAAAACAAGGTCAGTATTCTTGAAGGGATGCTGGCAGCATGCGCCGGGGATGTAACGTATACCGCGGGCAAACATGGCCTTCTGGTCGGGGCTTATTATGGTCCTGCGACAGAGGTGATCACTGAGAGCCAACTAGCCGGTGATATCGAAATCATGCCGGAAGTCTCTCAGGCGGAGCGCGTTAACACCATCAAGGGGACATTTGTCGATCCACAGCAGGGTTATACCGAAGCGGATTTCCCCTCTGTGTCTGTCAGTGAATGGGTGACAGAAGACGGCGTAGAAATATCGCAGGATATGAAGCTGCGATTTGTGACCTCTGAATTTCAGGCCCAGCGACTGGCTGACGTGAAGTTAAAGCGCACCCGCATCGCCAGAACCATGAACGTTACGTTGAACCTGAGCGGATACCGTTACCGCCCGGGAATGTACGTGAAGGTGAATTTCCCATCTATCGGTATCGTGAATGTTGAGATGCGGGTAACTGACTGGAAGTTCGGCGTTCAGAATGGCGTGCAACTGACGCTGAAGCAGGAAACAGCAGATGTCTGGGGCGACGCCGTTGGTAAACCGATTGAGCGACCGCCGTTCACTCAGTTGCCATCCGGTGGAGTGGCGCAGCCGCAGAATCTGAAATACACCGTGGAGGAAATTGGACAGGTTGTACAGGGCATTCTGTCATGGCAGAACATCGGGCAGGTGGTCTACAACAAAGTGGTCATTCGCCGCAATGGTCAGATGGTCATGTCCGTCCAGGTTCCGGGGACGTTCACGCGTCTTACCGGGTTACCGAAAAATACTTACACAGCCCACGTTATTGCCGTAAACCAGATGGGGGCAGAATCGCCAGAAGGGTATCTGGAATTCAGCATTGAAGCCCCGCCAGCACCTTCCCATGTTGATATTGAGCAGGGATTCTTTGCCGTCACGCTGATCCCGCGTCTGGCGGCGATCACTAATGTTTCCACGCAGTTCGATTTCTGGACGTCAGGTGAAACGAAACTACCTGATACCTCAACAGCGACCGTGGAAGGGAATGCAAGCCGCGAAGGCATGGGAACCACATGGACAAGCAATCAGCTACAGGTTGGACATACCTATTACTGGTACATCAGAACGGTTAACGCCTTTGGTGCATCCGGTTTTATCGAGGTTCCGGCGTTGTGCTCTATGGATACGGGCGGGCTGATTGACATCATAGATGATCAGATTCAGAACTCTGACGCGTTCCAGAATATTAAGGCCGGGGTTGATACTAACCTGGAAGGTATTATGGAAAATGCGCTGGCGAATCATGGCACCGTTGAGCATCAGTATCAACAGTATGGTGAGGTACGCGCTGATATTCTGGTTGTAAAAACCACGGTGGCTACTGCTGAGCAGGGGCTCGCTGACTTATCCACTTATGTCCAGGCTCAAATAGGACCTGATGGTAGTCTGACCTCTGCTGTAAACCAGAAAATGACTGCGGTGGTGAACAGCGACGGAACAGCCAAAGCCTCCTACACGCTGAACATGGGTATCGTAAGAAATGGTGTTAAGTACAACACGGGTTTCGGTATGTCCATCGAACCTGATGGAAACAGCTATAAATCCACGGTTGTCTTTGCCGCCGATCAGTTCGGAATTTACTCCGGTAACAATCCAGGTAACTGGCAGGCTGCATTCTTTGTCTATAACGGGCAGGTATTTATTCGCAGTGTGCTCATCCAGGAAGCGTCCATTGATTTTGGTAAAATTACCGATTCTCTGCAATCGTCGAATTTCATTCCCGGCGTAAGAGGCTGGAACTTACCCAAGAATGCCAGCCCGGAATTCCATGGGAGGTTATATGCCGATAGTGGTGAGTTTGCATTTAACGGCGTTAATAACACTGTTGTCATCAACGGGAATGGCCTGACTGTCAATTTATCTGGCGGTGGTCGTGTTGTCGTCGGGAGGTGGTCATAATGCCGGAAGGGATATTAATCGACTATAACGATGGCCGTCCGGTGATGGCGATTACTGCGGGGCTTCGTGCCCCGAGTTTTTGCACATCGTTCTCAGGCTGGTCATCCCAGTTCATGCAGTACCCTGTCAATACGCCACTCGTTCCTGGCTCACAGGCTATCGTGGTGCCAACTAACCCCATTTACATCTATTCCTTTGCTGAATTTGATGTGGCCATTATGACCAGCGTCACCCGAAACGGAGATTCCGGGGTGATTATCGGGGCTGAGACAATCGGTGGAAAAAGTCTTGTCCCTGACTGGTCTGGCTACGTTATGGAACTGCTCCCTGCGGCGACGTATAACGAAGGATTACTGGTTTCAAACTCGACTGACTTCACCTCCATCTCCAATCAGGCCGCGCTGATGACCTGCGCTTATTCCGGGCGCATTACGGTTAACGGCAGCGCGCCGCTTCCGGTGAGCGGTATTCCTTTCGGCAAATGGGATAACCCGAATGTGTCGGTGGGGTTTGATGGTGGCAATATCATCGTGCGCGATATTTCCTACACAGGGCGGGACGATGTGGCCGGAACGGCGACGATAGACCTGGTGATATTCAATCAGACCGCACCTGTCGGCGGCGACGGTATCACGATGACCAACGCCGCAGGTCAGGTCACGTTCTCCACGCTGAAACGCCCGTTTGTATATGACCGTCAAATCCAGATTACCGATGCCTTTCAGGATATTGGCGGCGGGTTCTGCCAGATAGTCTATACCGGCGTTCAGGTACGAATGATAGGCGGATGGGGAAATATCAGAACCAAAGGCGTTGTCATGTCAGGCGGTAGCGTCAGGTCAGCCTACAACAAAGTATTTGCGGACCGCAATTCTGGTGCATGGGATATGACCCGTAACAGGAATATTGCCATGCCCATTCTTATTCTTCCGAACATGTACTGAGGAAAAACTATGTCAGCAGGAACATTAACCCTGACGAATAATGACCGTTATGTCACCGGAACAGGCACGGCATTTACGGCAGATTTAAAAGCCGGTGATTTTATTGTCTCCGTGGTAGGTGGCGTCACGTATACGTTACCCGTAGAAACCATTGACGATAATGCGGGGCTTTCTCTTGTCAGTCCCTACACGGGGCCAACTCAAAGTGGACTGGCCTGGTATGCGGTTCCCCGGATGGCTTTGAACCTTGTCACCGCAGCTCTGGTTGCACAGAGTGCAGAAGCTCTGCGCGGTCTGAATTACGACAAACAGAACTGGCAACTGATATTCAGTAGTAGTGGGGATGTGACAGTAAAACTTCCCGATGGTAGTTCTTTTACCGGGCCTGCATGGGGAGGAATAGCGAGCACTCTGAATAACATTAACCAGGCCCTGAAAGGGAAGGCGGGGAGTGGAGTAAACTCCGATATAACCAGCATAACGGGTCTGACCACGCCGCTTAGCCTGAAGCAGGGAGGTATGGGCTCAGATAATGCCGCCGGAGCACGGGGAAATATACAGGCAGCAAGCATCTGGAACTCTTTGTCTTCAAATATTATTGAAAAGAATATCAGTGGAGCACAGTACGCCCCTCGCTGCGGCTATTGGCAGGCAGCGGGTAATACCTGGACGCCTAAACCTTATGGCGGTCTGTTAAGCCTGAATAACTCAGGAAATGAATTAAATAATTTTACGCTCGGGCAAGTAAATCGCTGGATATTTATTGCTGATACCAATGAGATTTACCTGCGAACGACATCCAGCACTGAAAACGGAATAGTAGATACTCCCTGGATTAAACAGTGGGGCGCATCCAACACCACCATTGATGCCAACGGCGCTCTGAAACCGGCATCCCCGATTGTTAAAATATTTGGTAACGGGTCTGTGGAACTCAATGACGAGTCAGAAGGCGTTACTGTAAAACGCGTGTCAACTGGTGTGTATCTGCTATCTGGTGTTACGGGACTGAATGCGGATCCGCTCTGGGGAGGTATTGATGGTGGTGTAGTGATACCGACAGATATCAACAACCAGCCGCTGGTCTGGGCTGATTTTTGTGTGGAGCCAGACGGCGATATAGTGCTGAAAACGTATCACCGGACCCACCCAAGCGCGCCGGAATTCGCACGAAACCTGATTGGCAAAAAGAATAACGACGGTTCGTTTACTGAAACGGTGCTGGATGGCGAGCCGGTTGATATTCCTGCAGGTCGGTGGGTTGATGTGCGTGTTCAGATGTCGGAGGACAGTCTCTGGAATCAGAAGCAACTGGCAATACGGGAAGCCATGGAAAAAGCTGAACGGGAGCGTGAGGATAACCAGCAGGATATAAAGCCTTAAAACAGGGAGGTGCCGCAGTCACGTCGTATGCAAGAACGTAACTGCGGCCGACTGGTGGCCTTACAATATAGCGAGTATTGGTTGGTTCCCGGTCGCGACGGATTGTACTTAAGCAATATGACGAATCAATGTGTTTAATCTGAAACCAGCCACATATCAGCCTCTTCAAACATTTCCTGAACAGTACGGCTTATCTGTTCTATTTTATGCTTGCTGGCGTCAACGCATTCAATTTTGGAAGGAAAAACTGTCCGAAACCGGTCCGAATATGTCCGAAATTTTGGCTAACTATATGATTTTTAGTACCTGAAAACACACCTTTAATTGTGTGTTTTTTGTTCTAATGGTTTGTTATTGCGTTGAAAATAAAGGATAAAAAATAATTTTGGAAAAAACAGGAATCGTATTCGGTCTCTTTTTATGCGGATTTCATTTCAATAAGTTAGAACGTCATGTCCAAAAATTTCCGAAATTTGTCCACATATCAGTATTTGGGATTGCTTCGTTATACCACACAGTTTTTAACATTCACAGTGTATTTGCAGAGAAAAAGAACAGGGATGGGCGCTGTTTTTCCTCGTATCCTAGAGTGTGCATGACGTATGTGTCAGTGTTTTCAGTGGGTTCTTGTTCCCTCAGACGTTTGGACTCGCTTGTACCGATAGCGGTATACTTCTTCATCAATAGGTGAAGTTCTCACCACTGACTCGGGACTTAGACTCACAGTAAAGAGACAGAAGAAATGGATAAGTTTAAAGAATGGCTGGTGATGGAAATTGGTAATGCAGACGATCTCTCTTCCTCATTAAATCTCTACACTAATGTCTATCAGTTAATACCTGAATATAAATTTGTATTTTCGTCTCCTAAAGGTCCATATCCGGGCTTTCAAACTAACAAAAAGTTCGAAAACGGAGCATCTATTCGTTCTTTATTCAATGATGAAAATGTGTTCGTCATGGATCCTCAAACGATAGAAGAAATGTTTAGTGATAAACGCTGCTCTACTTTTAAAATAGACTACTCAATATCCCTTGATAGCCAGGCATTAAGTTATTTGCGGCCTTATATTAACGGAAAGGTCTCAGGTTTAGATGATGACATTGAAGAAATATTCAATTTTATTTCCCATAAAAATACTCAGGTAGATTCTGTACTGTATGAACTGGAGAATCTTAACAATTTAGATGTAAAAGAAAACCATCATAAAATATTTGATAAATTGTTAGGTTACGAGTTTATAAAGGATGTAGATTTCATCAAAACGGGAAATACCGGGAAATTGACATCAAAAATATCACAAAGTGAGCTTTTACTTAAAACTGACAGACATTTTAATTCTATGCTTGCTAAACACAAGGATTCTGAGTTCAGGCGTGCGCTACGAGATCGACATGATAGTATATATGCTTACCTTCTAATGATGAGTATCATCCAAATCAAATCACCCGCCAGGTCGCTAAAGAATAAACTTATCGATCTGTTAATTTTTGCACACAACAAAGTCGGTTTTCTGGCCACAAGAGAGCTGATTCTTGCAAGTGAGTTCTTTAAAAGAGGAACTCAATTTAGATTTTTTAACAAGATACATAAAAAATCAAAAAATATGTGGCCAGCTTTACATGGGATGGCATGGGACCTTACTCATTGCAGATATTTAGAACAAGCTATTACCTTCAATACCGGAAATGACCAACGGTATTTTTTTCCTGGAATTTTAAGCTGTGATAAAGGATTTATTGAAGCTATGGAGCTGACACCATTAAAGGCCGTTGCATTTAATACCCAGGGTGGGCCGCCACTGCTCTTTTACCATGATAATGACGTGAAAAAAATCACAGCAGACATACCTGAGGTTATTGATTTTTATATAAAAATAACAAGCAAACATAAAAGAGAAGAAAGAGCCAGCACGCGAAATGCACCCACTTATGACCTGCAATCTATTGTTACAGAACTGGAAGAAGAGCTGGAAGCTGTTGCCCAGGTGCCTGTTAGGCGGGCTGATCACATAGGGTCGTGACACCAGCATCGTTCGGAATTTTGCTGCTATGGTTTAATTAAGTGAAGGGTAATATTTGTATGCAGGAGGTCAAATGGGACAGCCTGACAATATCTACCAGCGGATCGCAGCAACAAACTGGCGACACGTCTGGGTCGTTGGGGATCTCCACGGTTGCTTCTCTTTATTGATGGCTAAACTGCGCCAGTGCCATTTTGATCCCTGGCAGGATCTGTTGGTTTCAGTGGGCGATGTTATCGACCGTGGCCCTGACAGTCTCCGTTGCCTGCGCCTGATGCGTAAAAGCTGGATTGTGGCAGTCAGGGGCAATCATGAGCAGATGGCGTTGGATGCACTGGCGACGGGGGAGCAACTGTCGTGGTTTATGAACGGCGGCGCGTGGTTTGCTCACGCGGATCAGCCCGCGGCGAGGTTAGCACTGGAAGCGTGCCGAAAGTTACCCTGGATTCTGGAACTACGCTGCCGGAGTGGTATACACGTTGTTGCTCATGCTGATTACCCGGATGATGATTACCAGTGGCAAAAAGAGGTCGATTTACAGCGGGTACTGTGGGATCGAGCACGGTTGATGAACAATGGTAACGGCATACGCGGCGCGGATCACTTTTGGTTTGGACATACGCCGCTGCGGCATCGGTTGGATCGCGACAATCTGCACTATATTGATACCGGTGCGGTATTTGGCGGCGAATTAACGCTGGTGCAACTGCAATAATCAGAAATCACTGTATTCCTGGGCCGGACGCCAGAAGCTGTCGATATAATCGTCCGCAGGCAAACATCCGCCGTTACGGATGCGCTGATCGTCCATCGATACAAGGCATTGCTGCTCAGTTTTGTAGACATCAACCACGATATCTTCACAACCGCCGTCAAGGTAGCACACAAAAAGAACCAGCGTGAACATTCCATCCTCTAATGGTAAAGCCATACCTCTAGTGTAGAAGATGTTGATAGATGAGGGAAATTAGCCAGGAAATAACCCGTCTGGCGACGGGTTCTTTTTGAATCAGGCAAGGCGCATGATCCAGGCATCTGACTTACGATCGTAGTGCTCGCGAAACAGAACAGAATGTTCTCCATTCAGAAGGGCCGGGACGCTGGTGTCGGCATCCCAGGCGTCCAGTTGCATACATAAATCCGGATCGGATTTACATGGAATGGTTAACGTTCGGTCCCCCGGCGATTCGCCATGCAACTCGGCGTCGTCGATTTCAAAAGCGCCAATGCGCACACTGGTTTTCATCATCGTGCTCTCCGTTTATCTGCTGATTGTGGTACGACCAGTTAGGTCGTCCATTTTTCAGCGTAGTCAACGTTAGCAAAAGCGCCAGTCAAAACGTGCGTTATCCTGTAAAGAGTTTGCCATCCCGGACAAGATCGCGTGGATAGCTATTTTTCAATCGCGATCCAATACGTTTTGCCAGGCCGATCGGCTGATGCTGGAAGGTAACCAACACGTCGTCAGTTGTGGGTGAAGTTTGCGGATAAACATCTCTACCGCGATACCACTCTTCCGCTTCGGCAAGGCTCAGTTCGAACGCATGGCTGTGGCCTGGATCGGCGAGGGCGATGACGGCTTCATGCTGCCAACGATACCCTTTGTTGTGGGTCTCAGCCAGTTTAACCCCGAGGCGGGAAAAACGAACTTTGCCAATCAGGGGTTCAATCTCTGTCGGAAATAACCAGATCTCTTTATCGCGCTGCCACAGGCGTAAATTGTCTGCCCATTGTAATCCGCAGGCGTTAGCGGCCTGGGTAACAAGCGCGGATTCACGTCCTTTCAGCGGGCTGAACGGGAAGTTACCCACTTTATATTTCGGTGAGGGTAGCGCAGGAATGGCGGCCGTTTTGCGCAAACGCGCGACGAAGAAACCTTCACAATCGTAGATCTGCGGGAACACATGCAGGAATCCTTCCGGCGTCAGGGCGCGTTCAGCCTCCGGGAATAAATCGCCCAACGGTAAAAATTCAACGGCATCCGGGTAGGTTTCAATCAACCACTGCATAATGGCTTCGTTTTCGTCACGGTTCAGCGTACAGGTTGAATAAACCAATGTGCCGCCGGGACGCAGAGCGTGAAATGCGCTGTCGAGGAGCTCGCGCTGGGTTGCGGCAATTTCCAGATTACTTTCTATGGACCAGTTTTTCAGCGCATCGGGATCTTTACGTACCACGCCTTCGCCGGAACATGGAGCATCCAGCAATATGGCATCGAATGTTTCTGGTAATGCCGCGCCGAATACCCGCCCGTCAAAATGGGTCAGGGCGACATTGTTGATACCGCAACGGCTGATATTGGCATGCAGGACTTTGACGCGACTGGCGGAAAACTCATTTGCCAGAATCGCGCCCTGATTATTCATTTTGGCGGCAATTTGCGTGGTTTTGGAGCCGGGAGCTGCCGCGACATCCATTACGCGTTCCGGGGTATTGCCATCGGCAAACAGCGCGGCGACTGGCAACATTGAGCTGGCTTCCTGAATATAAAACAGGCCGCTTAAATGTTCTGCGGTGCTGCCGAGCGGCAGTGACGTTTCATCATCGCGTTCAATCCAGAAGCCTTCAGCACACCATGGAACAGGGGTGAGCGACCAGTTATATGGCGCTGTCAGAGTGAGGAAATCGGCAACAGAGATTTTCAGCGTATTGACGCGGATGCTACGGCGCAGCGGACGCTGGCAGGCAGCGAGAAAATCATCGAATGAGAGCGTGGAAGGCATTGCTTCACGCATTTGTGTCAGAAAGGCGTCGGGAAAATAAGCCACTTGGTACCACCGGCAAAAAAACAGGAGCGCAGTGTAGCATAAGTGCTCCGGCGCGAGTACGCCGGAGCAAAGGGAGAGGTTATCGTGGCAGGGCGGTTCCCCATTCACGCCACTCTTTCGGTTCGCTTTCCTGCAACAGGAAGTGTTTACCAGCCTGTGCTTTCGGGGCCAGTGGCGTACCCGGCGGGGTTGCAAAGGCGATCCCACCGCGAATGAACTGATTAAAGGTACCGGTCTTCACGACGCCGCCGGTCAGGCCGAAGTCGAGACTGTAGCCGGATGCCAGCCAGAATACAGAGTTGTTACGCACCAGATGCTGATAGCGCTGGCTGATGCGCATAGCGATCATCACGCGATCGGAAAGGGAGCCGAGCGTCAACCCGGTGACGGTCCCGACTTCAATACCTCTGAACAGAACTGGCGTACCGATGTTCAATGAACCCGCTTCCGGTGCTTCCACCACAATACTCAGACCATCGAGGTAACGAGAGTCGGTGATAGTAGCTTCCTGCAGCTCAAAATCACGGCGCGGGTTACCGCGGCCAGGTTCAACGTTGATATACGGCTGTAAGATGGTATCTAAATGCTCCACGCCGGCTGCTGAGATTTGCGGGGTAATCACGGAGAAGCGTGTGCCGCTCCGCGCAAAGGTCTGTACGTACTCCGGATACAGTACCGCTTTGGCCTGAACTTCGTTACGGGCAGTGATCAGCTCAAGCGTCTGGATCTGGCCAATATCGATTCCCAGGTAGCGAATCGGCATCCCGGCCGCCAGTTTACCGGCATCGAAGGCGTGCAGGGTTATCTGGCCGCCCACCGCACGGGCAGCGGTTTCTGACGCATACAGAATCCGCTTGTCGCCTTTGCGTTGGCTGGCGCTGGCGCCGCTCAGGTTATCGAAGCTTATTGCGCCTTTAATCGCTCGCGACAGGGGAGAAGCCTGAACGGTTAAACCGCTGCCGTTAAGCTGAACCTTGGCGCCGCCCTCGGCCCAGAACACACTGTTACTGGTCAGCAGGTTGCGATATTCCGGTTTGATATGCAGATCGATATCAAACGCATCGGCGCGTGGACGAACGCTAATCACTTCACCGACTTCGAATTTACGATATAAAACCACCGAACCGGCCTGCACATCGGGCAGCGTCTCGGCACTCAGGCTGACCGTGGTGGTTGGCAGATCGCTCAGGCTGTTCTCAATCGCTTTTTCCAGGTTGGCATACAGCGGGTAGCTTTTTTTCATTTCACCTTTTGTACCAGGCAAAATACGAATGCCGCCGCTGATCCACTCACTGGCGCTGGCGCCAAGAAACTCCACGCCATCAAGCCCAACTTTGACATCGACCCGACTGTTGACCACAAACTTACTGTCACCTTGCACCAGCGCGCGATGCTGCGGTTCGATGGCGACGGTAAACGAAACGCCTTTGCTGGACAGCGTGCGCTCAATCACCTGACCGACCTGTACGCCGTGAAGAATCAGCGGTTGGCCGGCATCAATACCGTAACTTTCCGGCGCGGTCAGCGTCAGCGTCATGACGCCCGGATCGTGTAACAATGATTGCTCCGCAGGAATCACCGCAAACTGGTTACGCGGCTCGCCCTCGCCAGGTATCAGTTCGAATGTTTTGCCCGTCAGCAGCGAACTGAGATTCGCATCGCTTAATGATAATTTAGGGCTGTGTAATTCAATACGCGTGTTGTCGCGCAATAGCGTGACGACGCTGGGATCGACCGTCATCTCGCCCGTGACTTTCCCGCCCGGATTTAAATCCAGTTTGGTCAGTTGACCGACTTCCAATCCTTGATACATCAGCGAAGTTGAGCCTGCTTTCAGTCCGTCGCCGCTGGGTAAGTCGAGCTTAACGATCACGCCGCGCTGGCTGTGTGCGAGATCCTGATACAAACCAAACGTGTCGTCGGCAACGGCGGGTTGCGAATCTTCCGGTGAGTCAAAGGCAATGGCGCCATTTACCAGCGCAGCCAGACTCTCCAGTTTCACTTTGGCGCCGCTGAGGCTGACATCCGCGTCTACCCCTGATACGTTCCAGAAACGGCTGCCTTTTTTCACCAGATTGGTAAAGCGACGTTCAATCAGTACGTCGATGGTTACGCCCTGATTATTTGGATTAATGGTGTAGTCATAGACCCGACCTACCGGGATTTTGCGGAAATAAACCAGCGAGCCGCTATTAAGCGAACCGAGGTCGGGGGCCCGCAGGTGCAGCATCAAATCGCCATTGTTCAGACGGTATTTCGGCTGCGTATCGAGCGCGACGAAATGATCCTCTGGCTCGCCGGTTCCGGGCATCATGCCGATATAGTTGCCGCCAACTAACGCATCCAGGCCGGAAACCCCCGCCAGCGACGCTTTCGGTGTGACCAGCCAGAACTGGGTATCTTTGCGCAGTGCATCTTTCATATTTGATTTGATGCTGACGCGGACTTCAATTTTACGCAGGTCTTTGCTGAGGTTGATGTCCTGCACCGTGCCCACTTCGACGCCCTGATAGCGAACAGGGGTACGGCCAGGCACAATGCCGTCCGCCGACATAAAGTCAATGGTTACGGTATTACCGCGATCTTCATAGCTTCCCCAGATAAGCCATCCTGCAATCATCAATGCGATGAACGGCAGCAGCCAGAACGGGGAGATACGACGTTTTGTTTTAATCTGCGCTTCAGTCTGCGAAGCGGGCGTTTCCTGACTCATGTGCATCCCAAAGTAAGCGGCTGTCCAGCCATTCCACTGCAAGAATAGTCAATATTACCGCTGCGCCGAAATAAAACGCAGCCGGTCCCATAGTAAAAGCAAGTATCTGATCGCGATTAATCAGCGACATGGTTAAAGCGATAACAAAAAGATCCAGCATTGACCAGCGACCAATCCAGGTCACTATGCGCAGCAGTTTGATGCGGGTACGCAATCCTTGCTCACATTTAAAATGAATGCTGATGAGCAACGTAAACATCACAATCACTTTGGTGAATGGCACCAGAATACTGGCAATAAACACGATCGCCGCCACGCCGATATTACTGTTCGCCAGAGACAGTATGCCTGACATGATCGTGTCTTCCTGCCGGGAGCCATTGACATAAATAATCGAGATAGGCAGGAGGTTAGCAGGCAGCAGCAGGACAATCGAGGCCAGCAGAGCAGCCCAACATTTTTGAATACTTTGATTTCTGCGCCAGCGCAACGGTATGTGGCAACGAGGGCAGCGACCGCGGGCGTCCGGATACCCTGTAAAGTGGCAACCAAGGCAAACGCGAAGCTTTTCATCGGGCCGACGAGCAGGCCTTTGTGGGTAAAAACGGTCCCAAAGCTGTTCTACGTTGAGGTGCGATAACGTCAAAATACTGAGGATCACCAGCGCAATAAAAGCAAACAGTCCCACCCCAGGTTGCAAATAAGCATAGTCCTGAACTTTAATTGACGCGACGCCGATACCCACAAGATAGATATCGAGCATCACCCACTCTTTGAGCCTTTCCAGCATCAGTAGCACCGGACGCAGGTTCATCCCGAGAATATTACCAAACCACAGATAAGCGATTGAGGTAACGAGAATAATCGGCGCGCCTGCAACGCAAAATAGCACGAAAGATGCGGTGAGTGGGTCACCCTGGCGGGTCATTTGCCAGATACCCTGCATCACATTGGCGTCAATGCGTACACCGAGCAAAAAAATATGTAACAGCGGCTCTCCCCAGGCGAAGGGCATCAGCAGCAACATGGTGACAGCCATTGCTGCCAGCCGCGTTAAGGACCAGTCGCGTCCGTCACGGATTTTTGCCTGACAGCGTGGGCAGAATGCGCTTTGGTGCGAGCGCATTTTAGGCAAGCTAAATATCAGGTCGCATTCAGGACAACGATGATAATGTGCACGTGGTAGTGCCTCGCCGATAGACCTGATGGCTATTTTTTTAGTTGGCGTGATGCGTGATGTCGTAAGGGCCATGTATCGCGTATCAAAATGTTGAAGTAATGTTATCTTAACTCATGACGGGAATGATCTTGAGCATTAACGCATTTAATGTTTATTTTAGTAGGCTGCAGTTTTAAGTAAGACAACTAAGTGATTACATAATGAACAAATCAGAGCTATACACGGATCTGAACCGTGATTTTCAGGCATTAATGGCAGGTGAAACCAGTTTTCTGGCAACGCTGGCAAATACCAGCGCATTGTTGTACGAGCGTCTTGCACAAGTAAACTGGGCCGGTTTTTACCTGCTTGAGGGCGAGACTCTGGTACTTGGCCCTTTCCAGGGCAAAATTGCCTGTGTGCGGATCCCGGTAGGGCGTGGTGTATGCGGTACCGCGGTGGCGCGCAATCAGGTGCAGCGTATCGAAGACGTGCACGCGTTTGACGGGCACATCGCATGCGATGCCGCCAGCAACGCGGAAATCGTTCTGCCTGTCACCGTTGAAAATCAGATAATCGGCGTGCTGGATATTGATAGCACTGCGTTTGGTCGCTTCACTGAAGAAGACGAACAGGGGCTGCGTACGCTTGTGGCACAGCTTGAAACCGTGCTTGCAACGACGGATTACAAAAAATTCTTTGCGAGCGTCGCAGGATAATCAACGGATAACGTAGCAATTACTGATGACGTCATTATAATGTCGCCTGTTCATGCCTGCGCTTGTTGGCTACGTCCGTTGTAATCAGGAAATTTCATGGAAAATCAACCTAAGTTGAATAGCAGTAAAGAAGTCATCGCGTTTCTGGCCGAACGCTTCCCGCAGTGTTTTAGTGCTGAAGGCGAAGCGCGCCCACTGAAAATTGGCATTTTTCAGGATTTGGTAGAGCGTGTTGAGGGCGAAATGAACCTCAGCAAGACACAGCTCCGTTCTGCCTTACGTCTCTATACTTCAAGCTGGCGCTATCTGTATGGCGTTAAATTGGGCGCAACGCGTGTTGATCTCGACGGCAACCCATGTGGTGAGTTGGATGAGCAACATGTTGAACATGCTCGCAAACAGCTGGAAGAAGCTAAAGCTCGCGTTCAGGCGCAACGTGCAGAGCAACAGGCGAAAAAACGCGAAGCGGCCGCTGCTGCCGGCGAAAAAGAAGACGCACCGCGTCGCGAGCGTAAGCCGCGTCCTGCTCCGCGTCGTAAAGAAGGGGCTGAACGTAAACCTCGCGCTGAAAAACCAGCAGCAAAAGCACCGCGTGCTCCTCGTGAAGAACAGCATACCCCGGTATCTGATATTTCAGTGCTGACGGTAGGGCAGTCCTTGAAGGTGAAAGCAGGTAATAATGCGATGGATGCCACCGTATTAGAAATCACCAAAGATGGCGTCCGTGTACAGCTGAATTCGGGTATGTCTTTGATTGTACGCGCAGAACACCTGGTGTTCTGAAACGGAGGCCAGGCCTGGCATGAACACTTTTTTTAGGCTTACTGCGTTAGCTGGTCTGCTTGCATTAGCAGGCCAGGCACTTGCTGTAGAAGACATCACGCGTGCCGATCAAATCCCCGTTTTAAAGGAAGAAACCCAGCATGCGACGGTGAGTGAACGTGTAACTTCACGTTTTACACGTTCACACTATCGCCAGTTCGATCTGGATCAGGCGTTTTCGGCAAAAATTTTTGACCGCTATCTGAATCTGCTCGACTACAGCCATAACGTGCTGTTGGCGAGCGATATCGAACAGTATGCAAAAAAGAAAACTGTCCTCGGCGATGAACTGCGCACGGGCAAGCTGGATGTCTTTTACGATCTTTATAATCTGGCGCAAAAACGCCGATTTGAACGATATCAGTACGCGCTAAGCGTGCTGGCGCGTCCAATGGATTTTACCGGGACTGACACCTTTAACCTCGACCGGAGCAAAGCTCCCTGGCCGAAGAGCGAAGCAGAGCTCAATGCGCTGTGGGACGGCAAAGTAAAATTTGACGAACTCAGCCTGAAGCTGACCGGTAAAACCGATGCGGAAATTCGCGAAACGCTGACACGTCGCTATAAATTTGCCATTCGCCGCCTGGCGCAGACGAACAGTGAAGATGTGTTCTCACTGGCGATGACGGCTTTTGCTCGTGAAATAGACCCGCATACTAACTATCTTTCTCCGCGCAACACAGAACAGTTTAATACTGAAATGAGCTTGTCTCTGGAAGGTATTGGCGCAGTTCTGCAAATGGATGATGACTACACCGTCATTAACTCCATGGTGGCAGGCGGCCCGGCAGCCAAGAGCAAAGCGATAAGCGTTGGCGACCGTATTGTCGGCGTGGGCCAGACCGGAAAAGGCATGGTCGATGTGATTGGCTGGCGTCTGGATGATGTTGTGGCGCTGATCAAAGGACCTAAAGGCAGCAAAGTTCGCCTCGAAATCCTGCCTGCTGGTAAAGGCACCAAGACGCGCATTGTCACGCTAACGCGTGAACGCATTCGTCTCGAAGACCGCGCGGTTAAAATGTCTGTGAAAACCGTTGGCAAAGAAAAGGTCGGCGTACTGGATATTCCTGGTTTCTATGTTGGCCTGACGGATGACGTAAAAGTTCAGCTGCAGAAACTGGAAAAACAGAATGTCAGCAGCGTGATTATCGATCTGCGTACTAACGGTGGTGGCGCACTGACCGAAGCGGTCTCGCTTTCTGGTCTGTTCATTCCTTCCGGCCCGGTGGTTCAGGTTCGTGACAATAACGGCAAAGTGCGTGAAGACAGCGATACCGACGGTGTTGTGTATTACAAAGGTCCGCTGGTGGTGTTAGTCGATCGCTTCAGTGCCTCGGCATCGGAAATTTTTGCCGCGGCAATGCAGGATTATGGGCGTGCGCTGATCGTCGGTGAACCGACCTTTGGGAAGGGCACCGTACAGCAGTATCGTTCTCTGAACCGTATTTATGATCAGATGCTGCGTCCGGAATGGCCAGCGCTGGGTTCCGTTCAGTACACGATCCAGAAATTCTACCGTGTAAATGGTGGCAGTACGCAGCGTAAGGGTGTTACGCCGGATATCATCATGCCGACAGGTAATGAAGAAACTGAAACCGGTGAAAAGTTTGAAGATAACGCACTGCCGTGGGATAGCATTGATGCGGCAACCTATACAAAGTCTGATAACCTGACGCCATTTGGACCTGAATTGCTAAAAGAGCACAATGCACGTATTGCGAACGATCCTGAGTTCCAGTACATCATGAAGGACATTGCGCGATTTAATGCGATGAAGGATAAGCGCAGCATTGCTTCTCTGAATTACGCTCAGCGTGAGAAAGAGAATAACGAAGATGATGCACTGCGTCTGGCGCGCATCAACGATCGGTTTAAGCGTGAAGGCAAACCGTTGTTGAAGAAACTGGACGATCTGCCGAAAGATTACCAGGAACCGGATCCGTATCTGGATGAAACGGTAAAAATAGCGCTCGACCTGGCGCATCTTGAAAAAGAGAAGCCAGCGGAACAGCCCGCAACCAGTCAATAACCTCCAACAGGCACAAGAAATTGTGCCTGTTTTTTTAACAACCGCATGAAGACGTCAGTCTGATACGATAAAATGTAAAGTTGTGTCTTTCTGGTGACTTAGCACCTATGGATGCTTGAAAATAGCCATAAGACCCATACGATATGGGTAATCGCATAGTGCGTTTTGTTAAATTGAGGTTAAAAGAAAATTATGATGCGAATCGCGCTCTTCCTGCTGACGAACCTGGCTGTGATGGTCGTTTTCGGGCTGGTATTGAGCCTGACAGGGATTCAGTCAAGCAGCGTTCAAGGCTTGTTGATCATGGCACTGCTGTTTGGTTTTGGTGGTTCCTTCATTTCGCTGCTGATGTCCAAATGGATGGCGTTAAAGTCCGTTGGCGGGGAAGTGATCGAACAGCCCCGTAATGAAAGAGAACGCTGGCTGATGAATACGGTAGCGAATCAGGCCCGTCAGGCGGGTATCGCTATGCCGCAGGTTGCAATCTACCATGCGCCAGATATTAACGCGTTTGCTACCGGTGCTCGCCGGGATGCTTCGCTGGTGGCTGTGAGTACTGGCCTGTTGCAAAACATGAGCCCGGACGAAGCCGAAGCAGTTATCGCGCACGAGATCAGCCACATTGCTAATGGCGATATGGTGACCATGACCCTCATTCAGGGGGTGGTCAACACCTTCGTTATCTTTATCTCCCGTATTCTGGCGCAAATTGCCGCCGGATTTATGGGCGGTAACCGCGATGAGGGCGAGGGCAGCAACGGTAACCCATTAATCTACTTTGCGGTGGCGACGGTGCTGGAACTGGTGTTTGGTATTCTGGCCAGCATTATTACCATGTGGTTCTCACGCCACCGTGAATTCCATGCGGATGCCGGTTCTGCCAAACTGGTCGGCCGTGAGAAGATGATCGCCGCGTTGCAGCGTCTGAAAACAAGCTATGAACCGCAGGAAGCCACCAGCATGATGGCGTTCTGTATCAACGGTAAATCCAAATCGTTGAGTGAGCTGTTTATGACTCACCCGCCGTTGGATAAGCGTATTGAAGCGCTGCGTAGTGGGGAATACCTGAAGTAACCCGAAGAAGTCTGGAAGAAAAAGCGCGTCGTCAGACGCGCTTTTTTTATGCCTGAACGCGCGGCTGCGTGATACGTAAGCCGCTCACTATGGCGGCAGCCGTTGCCAGTACACCCGCAGTTATCAGCGACATATGTGTCCCGCTGTCACCAAACTGATTGAGCATTAACGCCACCAGTGCCGCGCCGGTACTTTGCCCTAACAAGCGCGCAGTCCCCAGCATCCCGCTCGCCCCGCCGCTGCGTTCACGCGGTGCGGAGGTGATGATGGTGTGGTTATTCGGTGACTGAAATAGACCAAAACCCGCGCCGCACAATATCATCGGCCAGATGATATTAAAATCGGAGGGCGCAGAGGGAAGCAACACCAGGGCAAATAATCCGCTTGCCATCACGGCCATACCCAGTGCACCTAATAGCCCCGCGTGGACGCGTTCGATAAGATATCCGGCCAGCGGCGCCATCACCATGGTTGCCAGCGGCCATGGGGTCAATAGCAGGCCCGTTTCGACTTCGCTACGACCGAGCACGGTTTGAAGAAAGAAGGGCAGAGAAACCATCGCCAGCATTTGCGCGCTAAATGAACAGATTGACGTGCAAATCGAGAGTGAAAACAGCGGAATGCGCAGCAGGTCAACCGGTAATAAGGGTACCGGCAACGCCAACTGGCGGCGGATAAAGAAAAAACCGACCACGATAAGCGCCACAAGCTCGGTGCCAATCAATTTTAGCGACTGCCCTTGCGCAAATCCACTGAGCGCGGTAATTAACAAGCCAAACGTTAAGGCATTCATTACCGCACTTGGCAGGTCAAAGCGTGGTTTATTGCTGCGGGACGAATTAGGTGGCAAAAAGCGCATAGCCAGCAGCAGGGCAATTATTCCCAGCGGGACGTTAATCAGAAACAGCCATTTCCATGACGAGATAGAGAGGATCGCCGCGGCAATGGTGGGGCCTGCCGCTGAGGATACCGCCACGATGAAGGAGTTAATTCCCATCCCCCGACCAAGCTGACGCTGGGGATAAATAAGTCTAATTAATGCTGTATTTACACTCATCAGCGCCGCGCCGCCAAACCCCTGGGCCACGCGGGCCAGAGTTAACATTTGTAGCGAGTCTGATAAAGCACAGAACAGCGAGGCAAGCAGGAATACGACGAGACCACATTTATAAATGCGTCGATAGCCAAACATATCACCCAAAAATGAGAGTGACAGCAGTGAAACGACAATGGCGATTTGATAGGCGTTAACGATCCAGATTGAACTGGCGGGTGACGCCTGAAGGTCGGTAGCAATCGTCGGAAGTGCCACGTTAGCTATTGCGCCGTCGAGTACTGCCATAGAGATGCCAATAACAATGGTTAAAATTGCACCATATCGCTGGGGCAATGGCAGGCCATCAGCCTGAATTTTTTCCATAAGGGGTCATTTTATCGGGAATTATGATGAGAATAATAATCTTAGCATTGATATACAGGCGTTAGGTCGCAGATTTGTAACTAAGTAAGCAAAGAGCGATTGCGAGGGCAGGTCCGCGAAATTATAATAAAAACCGGTTCTGATTTTTATAAAACACTCGTAATGAGGTGATAAATGGCAATCGCAGATCTGGATAAACAACCTGATTCTGTATCTTCCGTGCTGAAAGTTTTTGGCATCCTGCAGGCGCTGGGTGAAGAGCGCGAAATTGGTATTACCGAGCTGTCGCAACGCGTCATGATGTCGAAAAGCACCGTTTATCGCTTTTTGCAGACCATGAAAACGCTGGGTTATGTGGCACAAGAAGGGGAGTCAGAGAAATACTCCCTGACCCTGAAATTATTCGAACTGGGTGCGCGCGCGTTACAAAACGTTGATCTGATCCGTAGTGCTGACATCCAGATGCGTGAACTTTCACGTTTGACCAAAGAGACCGTACACCTTGGTGCGCTGGATGAAGACAGCATCGTCTACATTCATAAAATCGACTCCATGTACAATCTGCGTATGTATTCCCGCGTCGGTCGTCGTAACCCATTGTACAGCACGGCTATCGGTAAAGTTCTTCTGGCATGGCGTGACCGCGATGAAGTGAAGGAAATTCTTGACGGCATCGAGTATAAACGCAGCACCGACCGTACTATCACAAATACTGATGAATTGCTGGTATTGTTAGATAAAGTACGTGAACAGGGATACGGCGAAGATAACGAAGAGCAGGAAGAAGGCCTGCGCTGCATCGGTGTTCCAGTGTTTGACCGTTTTGGCGTGGTGATTGCGGGCTTGAGTATCTCATTCCCGACGCTGCGCTTTTCCGAAGAGCGTTTACACGAATATGTGGCGATGCTGCATACGGCAGCGCGTAAGATTTCTGAACAAATGGGCTATAACGACTATCCGTTCTAATCCGCAGCAATAGCGCTAAGTGTAAAACCCCAGGTATTGCGTACCTGGGGTTTTTTAATGAATAAAATTAACGCTGTTTTGCGCAAATAGCATTGAGAATGTATTGCTTCTATCTTAACCGTTATCGATAACGACAGTACTTTTCCGCAATACAGGGCAATCTGAAAGGCCAATAAGGCCGCTGTTTGAGTGGACATATTGTGCGGTGCTGGTCCCGCGAGCGGTCAGATATTGGCATTGCAGACCCAGACCGGCCGCATTCTCTTTACTCCCAATCAAAATGCCATAGCCGCTGAGTAATAAACCGATCCAAACCAGAGCTAACAACACAATAGCGCGGATAATCAGACGCATTACAACCTCTTATCTTTTCTCGTTATTAGTAGATTAGCCTGTACACGGGATGAAACAAGTCAATCATTCCTAAAAAGATGGAATGCCGTTACAGTTAACGCTGGGTTTAGGTAACGCATGATAATTTATAGTCATAAGATGTAGAGTTGAAGAGTGGAGCTGGAGTGAAAAAAATACGCTGGGTGGTACTGATTGTTATCGTGCTGGTATGCATATTGATGTGGGCGCAGGTGTTTAACATCATGTGCGATCAGGACGTACAATTTCTCAGCGGTATTTGTGCCATCAATAAATTTATTCCCTGGTAAGCGCATTTTTACAACAGTTGATTACCTTCTTGTGCGGCAGTGGTAAACTACGCTGTCTACATTGAGGTGGTGAAATGAACGAAGTTTTGAATTCTGGCGCGTTGAGTTTTGCGTCTTTAGCGGTATCGGTGGTGGTTTTGGTTGTTGGGCTTGTGTTGTGGTTTTTCGTCAATCGGGCAAGTTCGCGTACTAACGAGCAGATAGAACTGCTTGAAGCATTGTTAGACCAGCAAAAAAGACAGAACGCATTGCTCCGTCGCCTTTGTGAAGCTAACGAACCCGAAAAAACGGCAGAACCTGCAGCGGTTGCTGCGAAGGATGAAGATGACGACATCATCCGCCTGGTAGCTGAGCGCTAAAAACAGTATAGCAGGGTGAAGGTCTGCTGATGCGGTTCGCAGATACCTCATCCTGTCGTCAACATGTCAGATCATTTTCTTCTGCTCTCGCCGCGTAATTAGCGTTCGGCGTCGCCTGTCACCTGAGTATTTTCAGATACTCTAACCAATTAATATCTTACGTACGGTCTGATCTAAATATATTTTCCCATACGTTAAAAATATGATTATGTCATTTTTGTGATAGCGATCGTCTTATTCACAGCGAAACGTTTCTCTTACTTTTTTTGTGCATTGTCATCATTCTTTCATTATTTTAGTGCAAAACCAGAAGGCGGATCTCATTTTTACGCTTGTGACATTTTATGCATTACTAAGCATAAAAAATGATATCCACCAGCCCCTGTGACAGATAACCTGGAACAACCGAAGCTATTGAGCTATGGTTGAAATGTCCCTGTGACGGTGCAAGCCTGACGGGGCAAGGGGAGAGAAGTGAGAATATAACTCTGCTCGGTCTGGCGCATAACTGTGCAGTGGTTGTTTGATGAACAACAGGATTTGTGCGACCGATCGAGACACGTTTAAAAATGGCTTGCCATTATTTACGTTGTATGTGATAACACGTTTTGGGTTAAACGAGGTACAGTTCTGTTTATGTGTGGCATTTTCAGTAAAGAAGTCCTGAGTAAACACGTTGACGTTGAATACCGCTTCTCTGCCGAACCTTATATTAGTGCCTCAAGCAGTAATGTCTCAGTTTTATCTATGTTATGCCCGCGGGCGAAGAAAATACTCTAAGGAATTTTGCAAATGGCAAAGATTAAAGGTCAAGTTAAGTGGTTCAACGAGTCTAAAGGTTTTGGCTTCATTACTCCGGCTGATGGCAGCAAAGACGTGTTCGTACACTTCTCCGCTATCCAGGGTAACGGTTTCAAAACTCTGGCTGAAGGCCAGAACGTTGAGTTCGAAATTCAGGACGGCCAGAAAGGTCCGGCTGCTGTAAACGTAACAGCTATCTGATCGACACCACTGATTTGATGCGCTTTTGCGCAACCATCTCAGATATAAAGCCTCGCTTATGCGGGGCTTTTTAATTCAAATTACGTCAAAATATTTCTGAAAGCCCATCCATTAGCGCTTTGTTGCAAAGGCGTGATGTTCGTAGCATAGTTTTCCCCGCATTCTCGCGGCATTTCTCGTTAAATCAGACACCTGAAAAACTATCATGCGGGAGTCCAGGTGAAAAAGAAAAACGACATAGATGCGCGCAATTTTACTCCCGTACGTTTTGCCCTGCTTTGTGTGGCGATATTATTAAGCCTGGGATTGCTGCTGGGGCGCGTGGCGTGGCTACAAATTGTCACGCCGACAACTTTGGTAAAACAGGAAGATATGCGTTCGTTACGCGAGGTTACCATTGCCTCGCCACGCGGAATGATTACCGACAGAGAAGGGCGACCGCTGGCGGTAAGTGTCCCGGTGAATGCCGTCTGGGCAGACCCTAAAACCATTATCAGCAAGGGAGGCGTGGGCTACAACGAACGTTGGCAGGCGTTAGCAAAGACTCTGAACATTTCGCTCAGTTCTCTGGCTGAGCGTGTTAACAGTAATCCTGCGGGACGCTTTATTTATCTGGCGCGCCAGATCTCTCCTCAGCAGGCTGAATGGATCGATAACCTTAATCTTCCGGGAATCAATCTGCGTGAAGAATCACGCCGCTTTTATCCCGCCGGACATGTTGCGGCTAATCTCATTGGTTTCACCAATATTGATGGCCAGGGTATTGAAGGCCTGGAGAAAAGCTTCAATAGCCAGTTGATGGGCAAACCCGGCTCCCGCCTGGTCCGTAAAGACAAATTTGGCCATGTCATCGAAAATATCACCGAAGTGATGCCGGTGCCTGCACATGAGTTACAACTCAGTATTGATGAGCGTTTGCAGACGGTCACCGAAGACGCGCTGGACAATGCCGTTACATGGAATAAAGCGGAATCCGGGGCCGCGGTACTGGTTAATATTGACACCGGCGAAATTCTCTCCATGGCAAGCTTCCCCGACTTTAACCCCAACAATCGAGACGGCGCGGTACTGGATGATTTTCGTAACCGTGCCATTAGCGACACCTTTGAACCCGGTTCAACCGTTAAGCCGCTGGTGATCATGACCGCGCTCCAGCAGGGGATTGTGCAACCGGACAGCGTAATTGATACCCATCCTTTTAATGTCGACGGGCATCGTATTCGCGACGTCGGATTTTACCCGGAGCTGTCGCTGACCGGCATTTTGCAGAAATCGAGCGACACGGGCGTTTCGCACTTGTCGTTAGCTATGCCGGTGCAGAAATTGCTGGATACCTATAAACGTTTTGGCTTTGGCGACCCAACCGGGTTGGGATTAACCGGCGAAAGCAGTGGTTTAATGCCTCAACGCCGCTACTGGAGCGATTTGGATCGCGCCACCTTTGCATTCGGTTATGGGCTCATGGTGACGCCGCTCCAGTTGGCGCATGTCTATGCCACCATCGGTAGTTTTGGCATCTATCGCCCCCTTTCTATCACGCGTATTGATCCGCCGGTAATAGGGACGCGGGTGATGCCGGAGGCGCTGGTTCATCAGGTTGAACATATGATGGAAAGCGTCGCGTTACCCGGCGGTGGGGGAACCAAGGCCGCGGTCAGGGATTATCGGGTTGCGGTGAAGACCGGGACGGCGAAAAAAATTGGCGATGATGGTAAATATGTTGATAAATACGTGGCTTATACGGCAGGCGTTGCGCCAGCGAGCGACCCGAAATTCGCCTTAGTCGTGGTTATTAATAATCCACAAAACGGTGCTTACTATGGGGGCGCCGTCTCCGCGCCGGTATTCAGCCAGATTATGGGAGATGTTTTACGCCTGGAAAATGTTAAACCAGACGGCATGCCTGCCGACTCCGATCACCTGCTGGTGATGCATGGTGACAGCGTATCCTCGCCGACGCTGTAAGTTATTTTCCCGGGGCGCAATTCGCGTTACACTTGCGCCCTCAAATCACCTGCCGGAGTTGTCATGTCGTTTTCCTGTCCTCTTTGCCACCAGCCTCTTACTCAAACGAAAAACAGTTTTATTTGCCCTGAGCGGCACCAGTTTGATGTGGCGAAAGAAGGGTATGTCAACTTACTGCCGGTTCAGCATAAGCGGTCGCGCGATCCGGGTGACAGCGCTGAGATGATGCAGGCGCGCCGGGCGTTTCTTGATGCCGGACACTATCAACCGCTGCGTGACGCGATTGTGAATGTGCTTGCGCAGACGCTGAGTTCAGAGAACGCGGCGATTCTGGATATCGGCTGTGGAGAAGGGTATTACACCCATGCCTTTGCCGATACGCTGACTGGCGGCAAGACCGTTGGCCTCGACGTTTCTAAAGTGGCGATTAAGGCCGCAGCCCGTCGTTATCCGCAGGTCACCTTTTGCGTGGCTTCCAGCCATCGTCTGCCGTTTGCCGATGCGTCCATGGATGCCATCATCAGGATCTACGCGCCTTGTAAAGCGCAAGAGCTGGCTCGCGTGGTGAAACCGGGAGGATGGGTAATCACCGCCACGCCTGGGCCGCGTCATTTAATGGAGCTGAAAGGGCTGATTTATGATGAGGTGCGTTTGCATGCGCCACATACCGAACAACTGGAAGGTTTTGTTCTGCAGCAAAGTATTGCGCTGGGCTATCAGATGCAGCTCAAGGGCAGCGAGGCCGTTGCATTACTGCAAATGACGCCGTTCGCCTGGCGGGCAAAACCGGAAGTGTGGGAAACGCTGGCAGGAAAAACGACGTTTGACTGCCAGACAGATTTTAGTATTCACATCTGGCAGCGCCAGAATTAACCGTGGAAGTGCGCCCAGAGGATCTGGGCGCCGATACCAATCAGTACCACCCCGCCCAGGATTTCAGCTCGTTTGCCCAGCATCGGACCAATAAAACGACCGATCATCATGCCGAGCGTGGACATCATCAACGTGGCGCAGCCGATGGCCAGCGCAGTCGCAATGATGTTAACCTGCAGGAACGCCAGACCCACCCCGACGGCCATCGCGTCGAGACTGGTGGCGATAGCGGTGGTGACCAGCAGCCAGAATCCGTGGCGGCACGGCGGTTCTTCATCTTCATCACCGTTGTCGCGAAAACCTTCGATTATCATTCGCCCACCTAAGAAAATCAGCAGAATGAAAGCGATCCAGTGGTTCCACTCCAGCACGAATTTGCTTGCCAGCATGCCCATACCCCAGCCAATCAGCGGCGTCAGGGTTTCAACTGCGCCGAAAATGAGACCGGTGCGCAGAGCTTCAGAAAATTTGGGTTTATGCAGGGTGGCGCCTTTGCCAATTGATGCAGCGAAAGCATCCATCGACATGCCGAAAGCGAGAAGTACAGTAGCGGTGAGATTCATAACAGCGTCCTGACCGGGGTATCCATAAAACACATCACTGCCCCCAGTAACCATGCACACAGATTAAAATCACGAAATATATCGTGCCATTCAGGTATGCATTGCAGTTGATGTGCCTATGGTCTCGCCTGACTGAAGCTGTATGTTCAGTCCGTACGCGCCACGTTTTTCAACGAGTATGTTGACACGTACATTTCCGGAGTCTGGAAATCGGCTACTCCCCAACGACGGGCGCAACCTTAACATATATTGAGAATATAAAACAAGAAACAGGGAAATAATATTTGACTTCTAATTGAAAACGATTTTCATTTAGATTTATTTATAAACAGAACGTTAAAATAAATAACATTACGGACGTTGTAATATAGCCTTAGCTATGTTTTGTTTTCAAAAATATATAAAAAACATAGTTCAGGCTATCTTTCTAATTCACTGATTTGAAATGAGAAGCTTATATATTTTTTCAAGATCGTCTATATTTCGTACGCGAACCAGCAATCTCCGCTGTTCTAATTGCATCACCAGCACGCCGTCCTCTGATAAATTCATCTCTTTAATGCGGTTATATTCAATCCAGACGTTGGCAAAGAAAAACCCTTTTTGCTTGAAGATGATTTTCGGCGTACGGATCCAGAACAGATACAACCCCATCAATATCAGTGCGCATAATAACCACGTGGTGAATTGCGCCCCGTGGCTGGTGACGTTGTTGTAAATAAGAATAGCTACCAGGCCAATGAAGATAACACTGTCAACACGGCTGCGAGGAAGCAGGGCGACCGTCAGCAGAGTAAGGCCATTACGGCGGGGCATGATGAACTGATCGTAAATGGCATACGCCAGCAGCGAAAAAATAAAAAGAACCAGCACCAGGTCCGTGATAGTCATGAATCCTCAATCCTCTGAATAGAAAAACCGGGGGCAAGCCCCCGGTGGTGTACAACAGTCTTACAGGCCAAGCAGGCCGACAGCGTAGCCCGCGATACCGATGATGAAGAAGCCAACGATAATCCACAGCGGGTTCACTTTCTTACGCAGCAGCCACATACAAGCGAAAGTCAGCAGCAGAGGAACCAGGCCCGGCATCAGCTGGTCAAGGATAGTCTGCACGGTGGTGACGCGAGTCTGACCATCCTGACCGGTGATAGTGGAGACCACCAACGGGATATTCACGTGCGTCCACTTGTTAACCAATGCCCCCATGACAAACAGGCCGAGGATTGACGCCCCCTCAGTCAGTTTCTGCAGGAAGCCACCGCCCATATCCTTAACGATATCGACCCCTTTACGGTAGCCGTATGCCACACCGTAGTAACGGGTTGCCAGACGCACCAGGTTAAACAGAATGAAGAACAACAGTGGTCCAAGCAGGCTGCCGCTCATCGCGATACCAGCGCCAAGCGCAGCAAATACCGGACGTACCGTACCCCAGAAGATGGGGTCGCCGACGCCTGCCAGCGGTCCCATCAGACCAACTTTGATACCGTTGATAGCACCATCGTCAATCTCTGCGCCGTTGGCACGCTGCTCTTCCATCGCCAGCGTAACGCCCAGCACAGGTGCGGCTACGTACGGATGGGTGTTAAAGAATTCCAGGTGACGCTTAATAGCCTGCTTACGTGCGTCGTCGTTTTCCGGGTACAAACGGCGGATAGCCGGTACCATGGAGAAACAAAAACCCAGCGCCTGCATACGTTCGAAGTTCCATGAACCCTGAAACAGGTTAGAACGAATGAACACGCCACGAATGTCACTCGGAGTGAGTTTTTTCTCGGTGGTAGTTTTAGTCATATCAACCATTTCGCTCACCTGCTAGTCCAGTTCGTTATCAAGATCGTTGTTACCAGCTGCCTGAACTGGCGCACCGGCGACGCGGTTATATTTCGGGCTCAGCTGAATGTAGAGGATTGCCATCACTGCGCCAATCACACCCAGAGCAACCAGGTTGAAGTTAGTAAATGCCGCGGTGACGAAGCCGAGGTAGAAGAACGGCATCAGGTAGCCCGCGCGCATCATATTGATGACCATCGCATAACCAACCACTACGATCATACCGCCTGCGATGTTCAGGCCGCCGGTGACGACTTCCGGAATGGCGTTGAGCATGCTCTGAACTTCACTGGTACCTACAGAAATCGCCACGATTACCGCCGGGATAGCGATACGCATAGCCTGCAGGAACAGTGAGGACACGTGCAGCCAGGAGAGCGCCGTCAGGTTGCCGTTTTCGGCCGCCTTATCCGCTGCGTGCTGGAATGCTACGGTGATAGTACGAACGATGATGGTCAGAACCTGACCTGCTGCTGCCAGCGGGATAGCCAGCGCGATACCGGCACCAATGCTTTGGTGACCCGCGATAACCAGAACGGTAGAGATAATTGACGCCAGTGCGGCATCTGGTGCAACCGCAGCACCGATGTTCATCCAGCCAAGGGCGATCATTTCCAGGGTACCACCGATGATAATACCGGTTTTCATATCCCCGAGAACGGCGCCAATAAGCGTACAGGCCACCAACGGACGGTGGAACTGAAATTCATCGAGTACCGACTCCATACCCGCGATACATGCGACGATGAACACCAGCACAATCTGAAGAGTGGTAATCTCCATTGTACTTCTCCTATTGCTATACAGACTTAAGTGTGAAAACTAAGTAAATGCCAGGGAATTATTTCGCCTTGGCAATCAAATCCATCATTTTCAGTTTCTGATCGGTCGAAACTTTACGCGCTTCGAGCTCAATACCGCGTTCGTTGAGTTTTTTGAAGGCTTCGATGTCTTTTTCATCAACAGAAATTGCGTTGTTTACCTGTGTTTTACCCTGACGGAAAGCCATACCGCCAATGTTTACAGAGGTAATTTTCACACCACCTTCAACGATACGTTCCACATCGGTCGGGTTGGTGAACAACAGCATCACACGCTCGCCTGCATATTTCGGGTTGTTGTAGACGCGGATCATTTTCGCGACATCAACCACATGCGCCGTCACACCCGGAGGTGCTACCTGAGTCAGCAGCGTTTTACGCACGGTATCGGCGGCAACTTCATCGCTGACGACGATAATGCGCGTTACGTTGGTTTCTTTGGTCCAGCGAGTGGCTACCTGACCATGAATTAAACGGTCATCGATACGCGCCAGACCGATCTGCATATAATCGTTCGGGCCCATCGGTTTCGCCGGTGCTGCTGCTTTTGGTGCCGCAACGGGGGCAGGAGCGGCCTTTTCCACCGGTTTCGCTTTCAACGCTTTCACGCCTTCGCTACCGGTTTCAACGGCCAGTGCCACTAATTCATCAAAGCTCGGGTTGTCATCACGCGCCATGAAGGTTTCAACCAGCATGGGAATGTTCACACCGGCGATAACTTCGTAATGCTCTTTATCGACGACAATGCGGCTCGCAGCGTTAAACGGGCTGCCTCCCCATGTGTCAACGAGAAACAGCACGCCTTTACTGGTATCGAGTTTTGCCAACTGAGCGTTGTACTTTTCGATCAGCGTTTCGGCATTTTCGCCTGGAACGAAATCGATCCAGCCGACGTTTTCCTGCTCGCCTAACAGCATCTCTGCTGTCTTAAGTAACTGCTCTGCAGCCCAACCATGTGTGCCTATTACAATAGCAATGGTCACTTGCTACCTCCTTTATTATCGTTAACACATCAACGTAAAGATGTATTTGAATCGTCGTCCGCAATCGAATCGATTCAGATAAGGGTTACAAAGAAAAACCTATGATTTTCGTGAATTATTTTAGATATCGAAAAAAATATTTTATGTGATGAAGATCCGTAATTTAACTTCCGATGAAAAGAAATTTCGAAGGGTAAAATATCTCCGAAACAACTTATTGCAAAGGAAGGTAAATCTTTGCTAAAAACCGGTTGTCTCTGTTATGTTTAGCATCTGTTTAATTACTCAGGAGTATAGGGCAGTAGCCCACCATATGGATCGTCACCGACGTCATTTCACCCTCAGGCCGCTTTGCGCCTGTCAGATTGGCACTTTTTGCCACAAATTTTCTCTGCATAATGCTTTAACGCCTGAGATCCTCAGCGCGCAGTTTGGTCATTCCTTAAGCAGGAGCTTGTCATGGAATTATTAATGGACCCGCAGATTTGGGTGGGTTTGCTCACGCTTGTCGTTCTCGAAATTGTTCTGGGTATTGATAACCTGGTCTTCATTGCGATCCTGGCTGATAAGCTGCCGCCGAAACAGCGAGATAAAGCGCGTTTAATCGGTTTATCACTGGCACTGATTATGCGTCTGGGCTTGTTGTCCGTGATTTCGTGGATGGTGACGCTGACAAAGCCGCTGTTTACGGTAATGGACTATGCGTTCTCGGGGCGCGATCTGATAATGCTGCTGGGCGGTATCTTCCTCTTGTTCAAGGCAACGACAGAGCTGCATGAGCGGCTGGAAAACCGTGAACATGATACCGGGCAGACGAAAGGCTATGCGAGCTTTTGGGTTGTGGTGACGCAGATTGTCATCCTTGATGCGGTGTTCTCGCTGGATGCGGTGATTACTGCGGTCGGTATGGTCAACCATCTGCCGGTCATGATGGCGGCCGTCGTGATAGCTATGGCCGTGATGCTGCTGGCTTCCAAGCCGTTGACGCGATTTGTGAACCAGCATCCGACGGTGGTGGTGCTGTGTCTGAGCTTCCTGTTGATGATTGGTCTGAGTCTGGTTGCCGAAGGGTTTGGCTTCCACATTCCGAAAGGTTATCTGTATGCGGCGATTGGCTTCTCGATCATTATCGAGTTGTTTAACCAGATTGCCCGTCGTAACTTTATTCGCCACCAGTCGACCCTGCCGCTGCGTGCGCGAACTGCGGATGCAATCCTGCGTCTGATGGGCGGTAAACGTCAGGCCAGCGCGCAGATGGAATCCGACAATCCGGTACCTGTGCCCGTTCCGGAAGGCGCATTTGTGGAAGAAGAACGCTATATGATCAACGGCGTACTCTCCCTGGCCTCGCGTTCATTACGTGGCATTATGACGCCTCGTGGCGAGATTAGTTGGGTTGATGCGGACCTGAGCGTAGCGGAAATTCGCGAGCAATTGCTTTCGTCACCGCACAGCCTGTTCCCGGTATGTCGCGGTGAACTGGACGAAATTATCGGTATCGTCCGTGCCAAAGAACTGCTGGTGGCGCTGGAAGAGGGTGTGGATGTAGCGGCGATTGCCTCAGCCTCTCCGGCTATTGTGGTCCCGGAAACGCTGGACCCGATCAATCTGTTGGGCGTTCTGCGTCGTGCCCGCGGCAGTTTCGTGATCGTTACTAACGAATTTGGTGTCGTGCAGGGGCTGGTTACACCGCTGGACGTATTAGAAGCTATCGCCGGTGAGTTCCCCGATGCCGATGAAACGCCTGAAATTATTGCTGATGCGGGCGGCTGGTTGGTGAAAGGCGGAACCGACCTGCATGCATTGCAGCAGGCGCTGGACGTGGATACGCTGGTGGATGAAGACGAAGATATCGCGACGGTGGCAGGTTTAGTCATCGCGGCTAACGGTCATATTCCACGCGTCGGCGATGTTATCGAGGTTGCGCCGCTGAGTATTACGATTGTCGAAGCGAATGACTATCGTGTGGATTTAGTTCGCATTGTTAAAGAACAATCTGCTCACGATGAAGACGAGTAATCGGGTTTAGCGAAATGGCATAACGGGCATACTATGTCGCCCGTTATGCCGGGTGGGCGGCGGCGTGCTGCCCGCCAGCCATTTTGGAAAATCGCGTAGCGGCATTGGCTTCGCATACAGAAAACCTTGCAATAAATGTACACCGTGCCGGCGCAAATGCTGTGCCTGCGCCTGCGTTTCAACCCCTTCCGCCACCAGTTCGATATTCAGTCTTTTTCCCAGCGCGATGATGATGTCTGTAACGGTTGAGTTCACGGCATCGGTACCGATCGCAGAAGTAAATGATTTATCAATTTTTAGTACATCCGGGCGGAGTTTTTCCAGCCAGGAGAGCGAGCTGTTGCCGGTGCCAAAATCGTCAATCGCCAGTTTTACGCCAAGGCGATTTAGCTCTCGTACAACCCGATAATCCACATCCAGTAACGCATCACGTTCGGTAAGTTCGATGACTAACTGCTGAATGGGATGCTGGCTAAACCAATACTGGTTGAGATCTTTTAACAGCGTGCCATGGCGAAAATGGCTGGCGGCGACATTGATCCCGATATGAAACTGACTGCTCATGGGGAAGACGTGTCGTTGCTGAATGGTTTCTGCGATGACATGACGCGTCAGGGGCACGATCAGGTTGTGCTCCTCGGCGATGGGAATAAACACTTCGGGAGAGATCCAACCCTGACGCGGATTATTCCAGCGTAACAGGATTTCCACCCCCATGCATTGCTGCGTTTGCGCATTGAGCAGCGGCTGGCAGAACAGCTCGAATTCCCGGGCGGCAAGGGCCAGATTTATCTCCCAGGAGAAACTCATTCTGTTGGCGGTTGCCAGCCACGCCAGGTACCCCACTAACAGACTGAGGATCACCGCCAGCGGCAGTTGTGTTGGCAGATGTTTAATCGCCAGTTCACTGGCGCCCGGACCGGTAACGCTGATAGTAAACGGGAAATGCTGTGATGAGAGCTGGTAGCGTTTTTCATTCTTTAGTTCAGGTAGCGTATCGACAACACCTTGTCCGTAGAGCAGATGGCGATTGCCGACGCTTAAGCTGGCATGGGTGATCTGCGGCAGTTGTGGCTCAAGCAACATGGATGATAATAACTCAATGTTGACGATTTCCAGCACGCCATCTTCACCATCGGCAGAGGATGGATACCATTGTGTCAGAATCGGACTGCCTTTAATTATCGAATGGTCGGTTGATAACAGCAGTAGCGACTCCTGGCTTGGTAATTCAGGCTCCAGTCGACGAACAGGCTCATTGCGATAACCAAAAATGCTGGAGCAATACAGAATCCCATCTTTAACCAGGTTGACAGAGCGTACCGTTTGCAGCCTGGCAGCATGCTTGCTCAACGGTAAACGCGCGACTGAACAGGGGAGACCAATCAACGGCAACAGCACATCTCGTCCGGCCTGAAGGGGCAAAAGCACGTGATCCAACTCTTCAACCGCGTGGTTGGCAAAGGTTACGGTATTTCTATGATTTAAATTACGCTCCGAAATAAATCGGACCGTTAACGTGAGGATAAGCGTTACCAGGGCACATAGGGTGCAAACAAATAAGCGATTCCGACGATAGTTTTTAATGATCCGTTGTGCTGTATGCATGCGGGCCGCCCGATAAGCCGTTGGTCACAAAAGCCAAAAGCAACAGAGCAAGTGTAGTGGGGAAAATTACAGTAGACGAGGAAGGGGAGATAAATTCGCCCATCCGTCGCAGATGGGCGAAAATTAAGTATTAGTCACACTGAACTTTGATTGCCAGACCACCACGGGACGTTTCGCGGTATTTGGCGTTCATGTCTTTACCCGTTTCGTACATGGTCTCAATGACTTTATCCAGTGAAACGCGTGGCGCACTGGTTCGGCGCATTGCCATGCGTGCGGCATTGATAGCTTTTACGGAAGCAATGGCGTTACGTTCGATGCACGGAACCTGTACCTGACCGGCAACCGGGTCACAGGTTAAACCGAGGTTATGCTCCATACCGATTTCTGCCGCAACACACACCTGTTCAGGACTTGCACCCAGTAGCTCAGCCAGACCGGCAGCCGCCATAGAACAAGCCACGCCAACTTCACCCTGACAGCCGACTTCAGCACCGGAGATAGATGCGTTCATTTTGTACAGCGCGCCAATCGCGCCGGCCGCCAGGAAATAGCGGGTGTAGATATCCGGGCTGACGGACTCAATGAAATGATCGTAATAGGCCAGGACCGCAGGCACGATACCGCAGGCACCGTTAGTTGGCGCTGTGACAACGCGACCACCCGCGGCGTTTTCTTCGTTAACGGCCAGCGCAAACATGTTCACCCAGTCGATCACGTTCATCGGATCGTTGGAG
Source organism: Citrobacter sp. W9 (assembly GCF_026719375.1). Classification (NCBI taxonomy): domain Bacteria; kingdom Pseudomonadati; phylum Pseudomonadota; class Gammaproteobacteria; order Enterobacterales; family Enterobacteriaceae; genus Citrobacter; species Citrobacter sp. W9. The sequence continues at coordinate 38,696 of NZ_JAPPTE010000020.1, forward strand.
AGCTTGTCGCTGGAGACCAACATACGACGCAGGGCAGAGGCGCGACGCGGAACGCGCAGCGGCCCAGGCAGGACGCCTTCGGTGTTCATCCCACGATCGATACAGGCCTGCATGGTTTGCCAGACGTTGCCAAAGTACTCTTCAATCTCTTTTTTGCTGTGCAGAGCAAGTTCGTTCTGCATCACCATGCCAGAGAGGGACAGGCCGGTGCTGTTGCAGTATTCCAGCATTTCAGTGGCGGATTTGAACGGATAAGGTACGCTGACCTCATTGGCGGTATCCTGACCAAAATGTTCTTCATCAACGATGAATCCACCGCCGATTGAGTAGTACGTTTTGCTGTAAATGACGGTTTCGCCATTATACGCATGGATCTGCATGCCGTTTTCATGCAGCGGCAGGTTGCCGTTATGAAAACGCATTCCATCATTCTGCGGGAAATCCACTTCGTGCTGACCCTGTGCAAGCAGCAGGCGTCCACGCGCTTCTACATCGCGGATAAATCCGGGAATGCTGTCAATGTTTACGGTAGCAGGCTCGTTGCCCGCCAGACCCATAATAATGGCGATATCGGTGTGGTGACCTTTACCCGTGAGCGACAGTGAACCATACACGTCGACGGCGACACGAGTAACGCTGTCCAGTAATCCTTTTTCGACCAGGTCATCGACGAACTGTTTACCCGCCTTCATAGGCCCTACGGTATGGGAAGATGAGGGACCAATCCCCACCTTAAACATGTCGAATAGACTAATCACGATAATACTCCTACAGGGCGACTGGGCTTTCCAGTAACGATGTTATAACTGCGCATAGTGTAAGAGGGAACGCGGCGATCGGCTTAACTATTCACATGAATTAAACTAATAGATAACCGCGGTTTTACTAATGTTGTGACCTGAGTTTCAAGTTGTCTATGGCGTGCGTAAAGATAAGTATAGTCAGGGCTTGACGCCAATTTGCAGAGCCAGCTCACGAATTATCCCGGCGGTCATTCCCCAGACGAAATATTGCTCATACCACGAAAGCCACACGCGATGAGAATCACCGCGACGATAAATATCGAGCGGATGGTAACGCCCCAAATGTAACGCCTGCGCCAGCGGCATTTCAAACACCGCGGAAACCTCATCTTCACTGGCGCGATACGGCAGATTAGGCGGGATAATGCCGACGACCGGGGTAACCTGGAAACCGGTGACGCTGTCGACCGGCGGCAGTACGCCGATCACCTCAACGCATGACGGCGGAATGGCCACTTCTTCATGCGCCTCGCGAAGGGCTGCGGCGATCAACGAGGCATCGGTGCTGTCCACCGCGCCGCCGGGAAAGGCGACCTGGCTGGCATGTTTGCGTAGATGAACGGATCGCTGGGTTAGCAGCAGCCCCGGCTGTGGTCGGCGGACGACGGGGATCAGTACGGCTGCCTGGCGCTGGTTTAACGCGGCATGGTTGACCTGCGGGCGCAGGAGTTGGAAGCGCGATAAAAAATCATCAAGCGTCAGGCTGCTGTATTCCACGTGTCAGTTCTCCAGTTGGTGCAAAATACGATTCACTTTATCAAATGTTTCCTGATACTCCGCGTCTTCCTGACTGTCCGCCACAATGCCGCCGCCTGCGGAACAATAAATGTGTCCGTTTGTGGCCGTCAGTGTGCGAATGGTGATGCTGGTGTCCATATTGCCGCAAAAGCTCAGGTAACCAATGCTGCCACACCAGGCATTACGTCGGTGCGGCTCCAGCTCATCTATAATTTCCATCGCCCGCACTTTCGGCGCGCCGGTAATGGAGCCGCCGGGGAAGGCGGCGCGCAGCAGGTCGGTAGCGTGCAAAGATTCCGGCAAACGTGCGGTAATGGTGCTGACTAAATGATGAACGGCAGGGAACGGCTCGACTACAAACAGCTCCGGAACCTGTACCGAACCCGGCACGGCAACGCGACCGATGTCATTGCGCATTAAATCGACGATCATCAGGTTTTCCGCACGATCCTTCGGTGAGTTCGCCAGCAGTTGGGCCTGCTCACGATCGGCATCAGCCTCTTCACGTCTTGGCAGCGTCCCTTTAATAGGACGCGTCTGGATGTGCTGGTTTTCCAACAGAATAAACCGTTCGGGTGAAAGGCTGAGGATTGCGCCTTCCTCAAGACGAATGAACGCGCTAAACGGCGCACGATTAGCGTGATTGAGTCGTACAAATGCCTGCCACTCATCGCCCTGATAATGCGCCTGAAAACGTTGAGCAAGGTTGACCTGATAACAGTCGCCGCTGTGCAGATAACTCTGGACCTGGCGAAATTTTTCGCCGTACTGGGCACGGCTCATATTGGACTGCCACGCCGAGGTTAATGTAAATGGCTCACGTTTTGATGATTGTTGCGCGTTGAGCCATTGCAGCCGCGCTTCGACATCGGTATGGCTGAGCAGGGATACGGTCTGCAGCTGATGATCGACAATCAGCGCCCAGTCGTAAATGCCGACGGCCATATCCGGCAGGGCAATATCGCGCGTGGCAATCGTGGGTAGCGATTCAAATCTTCTGCCAAGATCGTAGCCAAACAGACCTAACGCGCCGCCCTGAAACGGCAGATTGGGGTGATAGCTCGGGTGAATCCCCCGTGCGCTGAGCGCTGAATGTAATACCGTCATTGGGTCATCAAGCGTGCGTACAGTTGCGTGTCCGTCATAGACAACGGTTTCTTCTGCGCGCGTAACCAGCGTGGCGACGGGATCCGCCACCAGAATATCAAAACGGTTATGTGGATGGTCAGCATGACCCGAATGCAACAGCATCGCCCAGGGGAGATGGCTTAAGGTCGAAAAATAGCGTTCAGCGGCGTCCTGACGCCAGGGTAATGTGATTACTGCGGGAGATAACGTCTTCATCTGTCCTGACTCGTTGCTACTCTACTGGCTAACTGCCTGGTAGCATGAAATAATTAGCGCAGACAATTTAGCAGGAGTTAACAATGTTTGCAGGTTTACCTTCACTCAGTCATGAGCAGCAGCAAAAAGCGGTCGAGCGTATTCAGGAACTGATGTCGCAAGGGATGAGCAGCGGACAAGCGATTGCTCTGGTTGCTGAAGAGTTACGCGCCAGCCATACCGGCGAGCGGATCGTGGCGCGTTTCGAAGATGAAGACGAGTAACGTCGCTTACACCGCAGCGATAATCTTGATCTCAACTTTGTATTTCGGGTTCATCAACCCGGCCTGGACCGTACAACGTACCGGCGCGTGACCGGCGACGACCCACGCGTCCCAGGCTTTGTTCATCGCGGCAAAGTCACTTTTATCTGCCAGAAAAAGGGTGGCATCAAGAATACGTGACTTGTTGCTGCCCTGTTTTTCCAGAACTGCGTCAATTTGCGCCAGCGTATTCGCCGTTTGTTCAAAGGCGTCTGCATCCAGGTTTTCCGGTACACCGGTGTAATACAACGTGTTGTTATGGATAACCACGTCGGACCAACGCGCTTCGGCATCAATGCGCACAATTGTCATAAATCATTCCTCATTTACGTTTTTCATAATGGCTTCAGGTTGCGCCAAGACTGCCATAATGTTGTGCCTACGTCACCTCTTCAACTGGCGAAAGACCCGCTGGCCTGACATAATCCCTGTTCAAATGAACAGGGGGCAGTGTGACGGACGATTTTGCAGCAGACGGTCAGTTGGCTAAAGCGATACCGGGTTTTAAACCGCGTGAACCACAGCGGCAGATGGCCTTCGCCGTTAGCCATGCCATTGAAAAATCACAGCCGCTTGTTGTAGAAGCCGGAACCGGAACGGGTAAAACCTACGCTTATCTGGCACCTGCGTTGCGTGCGGGTAAAAAAGTCATCGTCTCTACTGGTTCGAAAGCATTGCAGGATCAGCTTTATAGCCGCGATCTCCCGACCGTCGCAAAGGCGCTGGAATTCACCGGCAAACTGGCGCTGCTGAAAGGGCGCTCCAACTATTTGTGTCTGGAACGCCTTGAACAGCAGGCGCTGGCGGGCGGCGACCTGCCGGTACAAACCTTAAGCGACGTCATTCTGCTGCGCTCCTGGTCAAATCAAACCCTTGATGGCGACATCAGTACCTGCGTCAGCGTGGCGGAAGATTCTCAGGCCTGGCCGCTGGTCACCAGCACCAACGACAATTGTCTGGGCAGCGACTGCCCGCTGTACAAAGAGTGTTTTGTCGTTAAAGCGCGTAAAAAAGCGATGGAGGCAGATGTGGTTGTGGTCAACCACCATCTGTTTCTCGCTGATATGGTGGTGAAAGAGAGCGGGTTTGGCGAACTGATCCCCGAAGCTGAAGTGATGATCTTCGATGAAGCGCATCAGCTACCGGATATCGCCAGCCAGTACTTTGGTCAATCGCTCTCCAGTCGTCAGTTGTTAGACCTGGCGAAAGACATCACCATTGCCTATCGCACCGAGCTGAAAGACACTCAGCAGTTGCAGAAGTGCGCCGATCGCCTGGCGCAAAGCGCGCAGGACTTCCGCCTGCAACTTGGCGAGCCGGGCTATCGCGGCAATCTGCGCGAACTGCTGGCTGACCAGCGTGTGCAGCGCGCGTTTTTGTTGCTCGATGACACGCTGGAGCTGTGTTACGACGTGGCGAAACTGTCTCTTGGACGTTCGGCGTTGTTGGATGCTGCGTTTGAGCGTGCCACGCTTTATCGCGCCCGTTTGAAGCGCCTGAAAGAGATTAACCAGCCAGGCTTCAGCTATTGGTATGAATGCACCTCCCGCCATTTCACTCTTGCGCTGACGCCGCTTACCGTGGCGGATAAATTCAAAGAAGTGATGGAACAAAAGCCGGGCTGTTGGATTTTTACCTCCGCGACGCTGTCGGTAAACGATGACCTTCATCATTTCACCGCGCGGCTGGGCATAGATGACGCCGAGTCGATGCTGTTGCCGAGTCCTTTTGATTACACGCGTCAGGCGCTGCTCTGCGTGCCGCGTAATCTCCCGCAAACCAACCAGCCGGGAGCCGCGCGCCAGTTAGCGTCAATGCTGCGTCCCATTATTGAAGCAAACAACGGTCGCTGCTTTATGCTGTGTACCTCACACGCGATGATGCGCGATCTGGCAGAACAATTCCGCGCCACCATGACGCTGCCGGTCCTGTTGCAGGGCGAAACCAGTAAAGGGCAACTGTTACAGCAGTTTGTCAGCGCAGGTAATGCGTTACTGGTTGCTACCAGCAGCTTCTGGGAAGGGGTAGACGTCCGTGGCGATACGCTGTCGCTGGTCATTATCGATAAACTGCCGTTCACTTCGCCGGATGACCCGCTGTTAAAAGCCCGGATGGAAGACTGTCGCCTGCGCGGCGGCGATCCCTTCGACGAGGTTCAACTCCCGGATGCAGTAATCACCCTGAAACAGGGCGTAGGACGACTGATTCGTGACGCAGACGATCGCGGCGTGCTGGTCATTTGCGACAACCGCCTGGTGATGCGACCCTACGGCGCTACCTTCCTGGCGAGTCTTCCGCCTGCGCCGCGCACGCGTGACATTGCGCGTGCTGTCCGTTTTCTTGCCATACCATCGACTGAGTAATTTGTTACGGAGTGTGGTAAGATGCGCGCCAAATTTATTGATCTGATCACAAACACCCATGCGAATTCTGGCTATCGATACCGCCACAGAGGCGTGCTCTGTTGCCCTGTGGAATGACGGTACTATCAAAGCTCATTTCGAGCTTTGCCCACGAGAACATACCCAACGAATTTTACCGATGGTCCAGGAGATCCTGGCCGCTGGCGAATTAGCCTTATCCGATATCGACGCCCTGGCGTTTGGTCGCGGCCCAGGCAGTTTCACCGGCGTACGCATCGGGATTGGCATTGCTCAGGGGTTGGCGTTAGGCGCGAATTTGCCGATGATCGGCGTCTCTACCCTGGCGACCATGGCGCAGGGGGCCTGGCGTAAGTCTGGCGCCACCCGCGTGCTTGCGGCGATTGATGCGCGAATGGGCGAGGTTTACTGGGCCGAATACCAGCGTGATGAAAATGGCATCTGGCGCGGTGAAGAAACCGAAGCTGTGTTAACGCCTGAACAAGTACATGAACGCTTGCTGCAACTGTCTGGCGAATGGGTCACTGTCGGAACTGGGTGGCCTGCCTGGCCTGAACTGGGTAAAGACAGCGGCCTGACGCTGAGCGATGGCGCTGTTCTGCTGCCGGCGGCTGAAGACATGCTGCCTGTCGCCACGCAATTGCTGGCTGCCGGTAAGACTGTGGCCGTTGAACATGCTGAACCGGTTTATTTACGTAACACCGTGGCGTGGAAGAAACTTCCCGGTAAAGAATGAATCTTAGTAGTACATCCCCGGTTAATTCGCGCAGTCGTCAGTGACCCGCATCGGTGAATTTTCCGGGGCAGGCGCTAAGAAGAGGGAGTCGCAATATGGCGGTGCAAAAGCAGGTAGTGAAAGGTGTGTTGGCGGGCGTATTGGCGTTAATGCTAAGCGGCTGCGTTACCATCCCGGATGCGATTAAAGGCTCAAGCCCTACGCCACAGCAGGATCTGGTGCGGGTGATGAATGCGCCGCAGCTTTATGTCGGACAGGAAGCGCGTTTCGGCGGCAAAGTGGTGGATATTCAGAACCAGCAGGGGAAATCCCGTCTGGAAATTGCCACGGTTCCTCTCGATAGCGGGGCGCGCCCCGTGCTGGGCGAAGCCTCTCGCGGACGAATTTTTGCCGATGTAAACGGCTTTCTCGACCCGGTGGATTTTCGTGGTCAACTGGTTACCGTCGTCGGTCCGATTAGCGGAACAGTGGACGGAAAAATTGGCAGTACGCCGTATAAATTCATGCTGATGCAGGTAACCGGTTATAAACGCTGGCATATTACTCAGCAGATTGTTATGCCGCCTCAGCCGATCGACCCCTGGTTCTACGGCGCGCGTGGCTGGCCTTACGGTGGCTACGGCGGATGGGGATGGTACAATCCCGGTCCGGCACAGGTTCAGACCATAGTAACTGAGTAACTCTTTGTTTTATTAGTAAAAGAAACAGCGGCTCGTCCGCTGTTTCTGCATTAATGTGGATATAAGAAAAATAAATAGTGACGTGCTTCGCAACCTTGTCGTTGTGTAATAAACAAACTGGTACGCTGAGTTAATATTATGTTAACAGTTTGTTTATTGCCTGGGGTTGTGATGACGACGAATATGCATTTTAGAGGTGATGTATTGAAAAAGGTTTGGCTTAACCGTTATCCCGCTGGTGTCCCTGCGGAGATCAATCCTGACCGTTATCAATCCCTGGTGGAACTCTTTGAACACTCAGTAAGGCGCTATGCCGATCAGCCCGCGTTTGTAAACATGGGGGAGGTGATGACCTTCCGCAAGCTTGAAGAGCGCAGCCGGGCGTTTGCGGCCTATTTGCAACAAGGGCTCGGGCTGAAAAAGGGCGATCGCGTCGCGCTGATGATGCCGAACCTGCTGCAATATCCGGTCGCCCTGTTTGGGATTTTACGTGCTGGCATGATCGTCGTGAACGTGAACCCCCTGTACACGCCTCGCGAGCTGGAACACCAGCTCAATGACAGCGGCGCGTCGGCGATTGTCATCGTGTCTAACTTTGCTCACACGCTGGAGAAGGTGGTCGATAAAACGTCGGTGCAACACGTGATCCTGACGCGTATGGGCGATCAACTTTCTACCGCCAAAGGGACGCTGGTTAACTTTGTCGTGAAGTACATTAAGCGCCTGGTGCCAAAATATCACCTGCCGGATGCCATCTCGTTTCGCAGTGCGCTGCAAAACGGTTATCGCATGCAGTATGTGAAGCCTGAAGTGGTGTCGGAAGATTTGGCGTTTCTGCAATATACCGGTGGGACAACCGGTGTGGCGAAAGGCGCGATGCTCACGCACCGCAACATGCTGGCTAACCTTGAGCAGGTTAACGCCACCTACGGACCGTTGCTGCATCCGGGTAAAGAGCTGGTGGTAACGGCCTTACCGCTGTATCACATTTTCGCGCTGACAATGAACTGCCTGCTGTTTATTGAGCTGGGCGGTCAAAACCTGCTGATTACGAATCCGCGCGATATTCCGGGACTGGTCAAAGAGCTGGCGAAATACCCCTTCACCGCAATGACTGGCGTCAACACGCTGTTTAACGCGCTGCTGAATAACAAAGAGTTCCAGCAACTGGATTTCTCCTCACTGCATCTTTCGGCAGGCGGCGGCATGCCGGTTCAACAGGCGGTGGCCGAGCGTTGGGTGAAGCTGACGGGTCAGTATCTGCTGGAAGGCTATGGCCTGACGGAGTGCGCTCCGCTGGTGAGCGTCAACCCTCACGATATCGACTACCACAGCGGCAGTATCGGTTTACCGGTTCCTTCCACCGAGGTCAAGCTGGTGGATGACGACGATAACGAAGTGCCGCCGGGAGAGCCGGGCGAACTGTGCGTGAAAGGTCCGCAGGTGATGCTGGGTTACTGGCAGCGACCGGATGCGACTGATGAAATCGTCAAAGACGGCTGGTTGCACACTGGCGATATTGCGGTGATGGATGATGAAGGCTTCCTGCGGATTGTCGATCGTAAGAAAGATATGATCCTGGTGTCCGGCTTTAACGTTTATCCGAATGAAATTGAAGACGTGGTGATGCAACATTCTGGCGTACAGGAAGTCGCTGCGGTTGGCGTTCCATCGGGCAGCAGCGGTGAGGCGGTAAAAATCTTCGTGGTGAAGAAAGATGCCTCATTAACCGAAGAAGCGCTGGTCACTTTTTGTCGTCGTCATCTGACGGGCTATAAAGTACCGAAGCTGGTGGAGTTTCGTGATGAGTTGCCAAAATCTAACGTTGGAAAGATTTTGCGACGAGAATTACGTGACGAAGCACGTGCCAAAGTGGACAATAAAGGCTGAGCGTTAAGTCAGCCAGCAGAAAACGCCGGGTAATCCGGCGTTTTTTTTGGCGTAAACCTAAGAGAGCACGATTTGAATTATCAAATGATCACTACGGACGACGCGTTGGCCACGCTGTGCGAAGCCGTCCGTGAATTTCCGGCGATAGCCCTGGATACCGAATTTGTTCGCACGCGTACCTATTATCCGCAGTTGGGGTTGATCCAGCTGTTTGATGGCAAACACGTTGCTCTGATTGACCCACAGGGGATCACTGACTGGTCGCCACTACGCGATATTTTACGTGATACGGCGATAACCAAGTTTCTGCATGCCAGTAGTGAAGATCTGGAGGTGTTTCTCAATGCCTTTGGTGAACTCCCTCAGCCGTTGATTGACACACAAATCCTCGCCGCTTTTTGCGGTCGTCCGCTGTCGTGGGGGTTTGCCGCGATGGTGGAAGAGTTTACTGGCATAGCCCTGGACAAAAGCGAATCCCGTACCGACTGGCTGGCCAGGCCGCTGACCGAGCGTCAGTGTGAATACGCGGCGGCTGACGTCTGGTATTTGTTACCGATCACCACAACGCTGATGGCTGAAACCGAAGCCAGCGGCTGGCTGCCCGCCGCGCTGGACGAATGTCGCTTAATGCAGCAGCGTCGCCAGGAGATTCTGGCGCCCGAGGATGCCTGGCGCGAGATCACCAATGCCTGGCAACTGCGTACCCGTCAGTTGGCCTGTCTGCAACTGCTTGCCGACTGGCGACTGCGTAAAGCGCGCGAGCGCGATCTGGCGGTAAACTTCGTGGTGCGTGAGGAACACTTATGGGCGGTGGCGCGTTATATGCCGGGTAGTCTGGGCGAACTGGACAGCCTGGGGCTTTCCGGCAGCGAAATTCGCTTCCACGGCAAGACGCTGATTTCCCTTGTCGAGAAAGCGCAGGCTTTACCGGAGGCGTCGCTGCCGCAACCGCTACTGAATCTGATGGATATGCCAGGCTACCGCAAGGCGTTCAAAGCCATTAAGGCGCTGGTTGCCGAAGTCAGTGCGGAGCAAAATCTCAGCGTCGAGCTGCTGGCTTCACGCCGCCAGATCAACCAGTTGCTCAACTGGCACTGGAAATTAAAGCCGCAGCAATCCCTGCCTGAGCTGATTTCCGGCTGGCGTGGCGAACTGATGGCTGAGCGTCTCAACGCGCTGTTGTTGGAGTATCCGCAGTAAGCAAGCTAAAAAGGGAGCCGGGTGCTTTAATGCTAGTCAGTTAGCGTCTCAGTATCAGAAAGCATCAACCAGTATTAGCGGAAGTAATGAACATGCAATATCAGAGAAAGGGTTCCGTTCACCTCATGTTCATCGTTTCTCTGAGACACTGATTCCTGTGAGCGTGTAAAGGGCGTTCTCCGCCACGCCCTTTACAATCCCGCCGGGAGCCTGGGTTGCAAGGGAGGAGGCGGTGAGCCTCCCTTGCCCGTTCACGGGTAACTGCGTTTCAAGAAATGACAGCGCTGAGGTGAACGGAATCCTGAGTAAGAATCACATGTTCTCCATACATGCTTAACTGATCGGTATTAGAGCCGGGTGCTCCCGTTTTTAATGGCACGAAGCTTAAAGGCGCAATGCCCGACTAATGGCCTCACCAACCTGCTGTGTGGTGGCGTTACCTTTCATATCTGGCGTTTTCGGGCCGCTGGCAATAACTTGCTCAATTGCCGCCAGAATGCCGTCGTGGGCGGCCTTATAGTTGGCATCACCGTGACCAAGGAAGTCGAGCATCATCGCGCCAGCCCAGATTGTCGCGATTGGGTTAGCGATATTTTTACCGTAGATATCGGGGGCTGAACCGTGTACCGGCTCGAACAGGGACGGGAAGGTGCGTTCCGGGTTTAAGTTGGCAGATGGCGCAATGCCAATTGTACCGGTACAGGCCGGACCGAGATCGGAGAGAATATCGCCAAACAGATTGGAAGCGACCACGACGTCAAAACGTTCCGGCTGCATCACAAAGCGGGCGCAGAGAATATCAATATGCTGTTTATCCCAGCGGATCTCTGGATAGTTGGCCGCCATCGCTTCGACGCGCTCGTCCCAGTAGGGCATACTGATGGCAAGACCGTTTGATTTAGTCGCTGAGGTTAGCGTTTTGCGCGGGCGGCTTTGCGCCAGTTCAAAGGCGTAACGCAATATACGGTCGACACCACGACGGGTGAAAACCGACTCCTGGATCACCATCTCGTGTTCGGTACCTTCGCTCACGCGTCCGCCGAGGGAAGAGTACTCCCCCTCGGTGTTCTCACGCACGACGTAGAAATCAATGTCACCCGGCTGTTTGCCCGCCAGCGGACATGGGACGCCGGGAAACAGCCGCACCGGGCGCAGGTTAACGTACTGATCGAATTCGCGGCGAAACTTAAGCAGCGAACCCCATAGTGAAATGTGGTCCGGGACGGTGTCCGGCCAGCCCACGGCACCAAAATAGATAGCATCGAAGGATTGCAGCTGTTCACGCCAGTCATCCGGCATTATCTTGCCGTGATGGGCGTAGTATTCGCAACTGGCCCACTCTATTTGTTCAAAGTTAAGCGACAGGCCCCAGCGTTCGGCGGCTGCCTGTAACACATGAATGCCTTCAGGCAGGACTTCTTTACCAATGCCATCTCCGGGGATAGCGGCAATACGATAGGTTTTCTTCATAGCAGCTCTCACTTGTACGCCATCAAAATTGACTTTCCCCTCATCCTATAATTGACTGGACGATAGTTAATCCCCCTAACTGGTGAAACATAAAACACAGATCATGAATAATCTGCCGCTGTTAAATGATTTGCGCGTCTTTATGCTGGTTGCGCGCCGCGCGGGTTTTGCCGCCGTTGCCGAAGAGTTGGGCGTATCACCGGCTTATATCAGTAAGCGTGTAGCCCTCCTGGAGCAGACGCTGAACGTGGTGCTATTACACCGGACAACACGGCGGGTGACCATAACGGAAGAGGGGGAGCGGATATACGAATGGGCGCAGCGGATCCTGCATGATGTCGATCAGATGATGGACGAGCTGTCCGATGTCAGGCAGATCCCGCAAGGGATGTTACGTATTATCAGCAGTTTTGGTTTTGGCCGCCGGGTGGTGGCTCCTGCGTTGTCTGCGCTGGCGAAAGAGTACCCACAGCTGGAGCTGAGATTCGATGTTGAAGACCGTCTGGTGGACCTGGTGAATGAGGGCGTCGATCTCGATATTCGTATCGGGGATGATATCGCACCTAATCTGATTGCCCGTAAACTGGCGACTAACTATCGTATTCTTTGCGCCTCGCCGGAGTTTGTGGCGCAGCATGGAATGCCGAAGCAACTGAACGATCTCTCTACTTTTCCCTGTCTGGTCATTAAAGAGCGTGACCATCCGTTTGGTATCTGGCAAATGCGCAATAAAGAGGGGACTCACTCAATTAAAGTGACCGGACCTCTGTCATCTAATCATGGCGAAGTGGTGCATCAATGGTGTCTTGACGGCCAGGGAATTGCTCTGCGTTCGTGGTGGGATGTCTGTGGCAACATTGCCAGCGGACATCTGATACACATATTGCCTGAGTATTATCAACCAGCAAATATTTGGGCGGTTTATGTTTCACGCCTGGCGACGTCGGCAAAAATCCGTATTACCGTTGAGTATTTGCGCCGCTATTTTGCCGAAAACTACCCGAAGTTTACGTTGGAATAAATGTGTTGCAGATTGGCAAAGGACGAAAATTAAAAAAGGCAGAATAATCTGCCTTTTTTGCAACCATGACGCATTTACACAAAAGGTTATTTAGACTCTTCTGCTTCAGGTAATGTTACGTTCAGCTCGAGGATCGAAATATCGCCGTCTTTTTGTTCAAGCTGTACGGTGACCATTTCTGGATCAATTTGTACATACTTGCAGATAACGTCGAGAATATCCTTCCTTAGCTGCGGTAAATAATGTGGCTCGGCGTCACTACGACGACGTTCCGCAACAATAATCTGCAGTCGCTCTTTAGCGATGTTCGCTGTGCTCTTTTTCCGCGAGAGAAAAAAATCCAGTAATGCCATAACTTATCCTCCGAACAGGCGTTTGAGGAAACCTTTCTTCTCTTCTTCAATGAAGCGGAAAGGACGTTCTTCTCCCAACAGACGGTCTACGGTATCAGCATAGGCTTTACCGGCATCAGCATTGATGTCGAGAATAACCGGCTCACCCTGGTTAGACGCGCGCAGGACTGACTGATCTTCAGGAATCACGCCAACCAGCTTGATTCGCAGAATTTCCAGTACGTCTTCCATGCTCAGCATGTCACCTTTATTTACGCGGCCAGGGTTGTAGCGCGTAAGCAACAGATGCTCTTTAATCGGCTCTTCACCGTTTTCTGCACGGCGGGATTTCGACGCCAGAATACCCAGAATACGGTCTGAGTCGCGTACAGAAGAGACTTCCGGGTTTGTGGTGATGATGGCTTCATCAGCAAAATACAGGGCCATCAGCGCGCCGGTTTCGATACCCGCCGGGGAATCGCAGACGATGAAGTCAAAGTCCATCGCTTTCAGATCGTCCAGAACTTTTGCGACGCCTTCACGCGTCAGCGCGTCTTTATCGCGGGTCTGTGAGGCCGGAAGAATAAAGAGATTCTCGGTACGCTTATCTTTGATTAACGCCTGATTTAACGACGCATCGCCCTGAATAACGTTGACGAAGTCGTAAACGACGCGGCGTTCACAACCCATAATCAGATCAAGGTTACGCAGGCCGATATCAAAATCAATAACGACAGTTTTCTTTCCCTTCTGGGCCAAACCTGTAGCGATGGCCGCGCTGGAGGTGGTTTTGCCAACGCCCCCTTTACCCGAAGTAACAACAATAATGCGTGCCATAGAAATTCCTTGTTAAAAAGGGATCAATTCAACGGTTGAACTGTCAAAGCGTTCTCTGCTAATTGCAGGCGTGCCGCTTTGCCATAAAATTCTGCTGGGATTTTATCACTCAGCCAATAAACACCTGCGATAGACACCAGTTCTGCCGTCAGGTGGGTACAAAAAATTTGCGCTTCCCGGTCACCGCTTGCGCCTGCCAGCGCTCGACCTCTCATCATCCCATATACATGAATATTGCCATCAGCGATAAGCTCTGCGCCCGCACTGACGTGGCTTGTAACAATCAGATCACATTGTGGAGCATAAATGCGCTGACCGGAACGAACCGGTACATTTATTAATCGTGTTTTTGTGATGGGAGTAACGTTTTGCGGCGGCGGGACGGGAACTGGAGCCTCAACAGGCGCGGGACGAAGCGCTTTTTCTTTACCTTCAGTCAGTAAAGGAAGTCCCATTTCGTCAATTTCAGCCTTTAATCGAGCGTCTTTGCATCCGCTAACGCCGATAATGCGCAAGCCGGTAGACGCGACAACTTCCTGCAGCGCCGACCAGTTTACCGGGCTTTCAAGACCACTCACGTTAACCACTACGGGCGCATGTTTTAAAAATGCAGGGGCCTGCGCGATTTTGTCTTCCAACGCCTGACGAATAACCTCGGGTTCTGCTTCATGTAAATGAACCACTGATAAGGTGAAGCTACTGCCTTTAAGCTCGATTGGCGTGTTTGACATCCTGGCCTTACTCAATTTGCTATTTATCATCCCCAGCGCGGGGTGATATTCCGAAGACTATAAGGCATGTTATAGTCAGTATTATATTGAGGCAAGCCACCATTCCGTGAATTCAGAGTAAAAGATATGTTTTGTGTGATCTACCGAAGCAGCAAACGTGACCAGACTTATTTATATGTCGAAAAAAAAGACGATTTCTCGCGAGTTCCTGAAGAACTGATGAAAGGATTTGGTCAGCCAACGCTGGCAATGATGTTACCGCTTGATGGTCGAAAAAAACTGGTTAATGCCGATCTTGAAAAAGTAAAACAGGCGCTAATCGAGCAGGGCTATTATTTACAAATACCGCCACCGCCAGAAGATTTGCTCAAACAGCATCTGGCAGCGGCCAAACAAAATACATCAGACGCTAAACGTTAAACTGCATCCGGCAGCAGCACGTTCCATCGATGCAGTACCTGAAATCTATGACTACGTTAGGGGAAAGTAATGTATCAACATCACAACTGGCATGGTGCTCTGCTGGATTATCCGGTGAGTAAGGTGGTTTGCGTAGGCAGTAACTATGCCAACCATATAAAAGAGATGGGGGGAACCACCCCGGAAGAGCCGGTACTGTTTATCAAACCGGAAACTGCGCTGTGTGATTTGCGCCAGCCGCTGGCGATCCCATCCGATATGGGGTCGGTTCACCATGAGGTTGAGCTGGCGGTACTGATTGGCGCAACCTTACGCCAGGCGACAGAAGAACATGTGCGTAAAGCCATCGCTGGCTATGGCGTAGCGCTGGATCTAACCCTGCGCGATATTCAGGGCAAAATGAAGAAAGCCGGTCAGCCGTGGGAAAAAGCCAAGGGCTTTGATAATTCATGCCCGCTGTCAGGATTTATCCCGGTGGCGGAATTTGATGGTGATCCGCAGGATACAATGCTCGGCTTGACGGTAAACGGCGAAACGCGTCAGCACGGCTCGACGGCAGATATGATCCATCCCATTGTTCCTTTGATTGCCTATATGAGCCGTTTCTTTACGCTCAAAGCGGGCGATGTTGTGCTGACGGGTACGCCAGCAGGGGTTGGACCGTTAAGTAGTGGTGATGAACTGGCTATCAGTTTCCATGGACAAACACTGACCACCCGAGTGCTGTAATCTCTGCTTGCCGCCTTTTCGGGCGGCAAAACTTGCATCAGCGTGCCAGACTGGTTATAAGGTGCAGCTTTATTACGATAGCGGATACCCTGATGAGCGACATACCTTTCTGGCAAAGTAAAACCCTTGATGAAATGACCGATGCCGAGTGGGAGTCATTATGTGATGGGTGTGGTCAATGCTGCCTGCATAAGCTGATGGATGAAGATACTGACGAAATCTATTTTACCAACGTCGCCTGTAAGCAGCTCAATATTAAAACCTGCCAGTGCCGTAACTACGAACGTCGATTCGAATACGAGCCGGACTGCATCAAACTCACGCGTGATAATCTGCCTACCTTTGAATGGTTGCCGATGACCTGCGCCTATCGTCTGCTGGCGGAAGGAAAAGGGTTGCCAGAATGGCATCCGTTGCTGACCGGGTCGAAAGCGGCAATGCATGGCGAACGTATTTCGGTACGTCATATTGCGGTAAAAGAATCAGAAGTGCGCGACTGGCAGGATCATATCCTGAACAAACCTTCATGGGCGGACTGATCCGCCCATCGATTAGCAGGCGTTAAGGGTTAAGATTTTTTCGCCTGATACATCTCATCTCCATGGTTGTCGTCTTCAACCCAGAAATTGATGTTGAATTGCGCATCGTCACTTAATTCAACGCGATGCCAGTATTGTGGTGGGCTGGTCGCGAACTGGCCGGCATTAATCACTACTTTCACTTCGGGTTCTTTTGCGTCTTCATTGGCAAAGCCATAATACGTCACCGTTCCTTCCATCACGCAGAGTTGTCCAAACACCCCCGCAGCGGTGTTGTGGTGGGAGAGCAGTGCCGCAGGAACATTGTCTTTCGTAAAGAAGGGAGTAGAGCGTTTAACTTTCCAGTTTGCCGGGATGCGTAAATGGGACATAAGACATCTCCTTCGTGTGGCATCTATAAGATGTATTTAATATACATCTTATAGATGCCAGCAGGCAATGAATTTAAGCCAAAAAAAACGCTCCCGAAGGAGCGTCTCTGTTAGCGACCGAAAAGGTCACGTTTTTTCGGTTTAAACGGTTGTGCTATGACGACCAGTATCGCCACAACAAGATATGCGGCGAAGATCCCGAGCAGCCACTGCGGCATTTCGAGGGTTAAAAACGACCACTGACGCTCAGCGCAGTCGCCTGATGCCACAAACACCTGCGGCAGCCATTTATCCAGCGGTAACCAGCTCGGAAAGCGCGCGGCAAAATCACAGGTCATAAATGGTGACGGGTGAAGCTGAATCATGGTGTGTTCATACGCTAACTGAAGACCGCGCCAGGCGCTGTAAATCCAGATAACCATTGCCACATAGCGCAGCGGTGTTTTTGGCGCGATAGCCCCCACCAGTCCCGCACCCATCACGCCAAATAAT
The DNA here is from genome assembly GCF_026719375.1 of Citrobacter sp. W9. Classification (NCBI taxonomy): domain Bacteria; kingdom Pseudomonadati; phylum Pseudomonadota; class Gammaproteobacteria; order Enterobacterales; family Enterobacteriaceae; genus Citrobacter; species Citrobacter sp. W9. Next base: position 55,712 of record NZ_JAPPTE010000020.1, read on the forward strand.
GCGCTACGTTCATAAATACACAACACGCAAGGTTTTAGCAGCATGACGTGCTGGAACCACAACGCGACGAGTTCCAGCGCAAAGGCGGTAAACGCCAACAATAACCACGCTCCACGACCACGGGAACACTGGTTTAAAAATCGCAACATAATAATTTCCCTGCAACATGCGTAGAGACCGCAGTTTAAACCAATTCACTTTATGCGCCACTAGCGGGAATTGAAAATTTGCGTAATCGGATAATTATCATGCAAAAAGTCAAACCGGGCAGTGATTTGCCCGGCTAATTGTTATGAAAGTGTAGCTAACCAGCCCGACTGGGTCATCCATTCGGTCATTGGAACAAGTGTGAACTCCACGCAAAGCAACCCGACGAGTGTCAGGACAAGGGTATAAGGCAGAGCCATCCATACCATGCGACCATAAGAGAGGCGAATCAATGGTGCCAGGGCGGAAGTCAGCAGAAACAGGAACGCCGCCTGCCCGTTTGGTGTGGCCACGGAAGGCAAGTTGGTCCCGGTGTTAATCGCCACCGCTAACAGTTCATACTGATTAAGGCTGATAGTCCCCTGTTCCAGGGCCGCTTTGGCTTCGTTGATGTAGATAGTGCCGACAAAGACGTTATCAGAAATAGACGACAGCAGACCATTAAACAGATAGAACAGCGTTAATTGCGCGTGTTCAGAGGCTTGTAAAACGAACTGAATAATCGGCGAAAAGAGCTGCTGATCGATGATCACCGCAACAACAGAGAAGAACACGGTCAGCAGGGCGGTGAAGGGCAGCGACTCGGTAAAGGCTTTGCCTATAGCATGTTCGTCGGTAACGCCGGTTAACGACGTTGCCAGAATAATCACTGACAGACCAATTAATCCCACTTCCGCCAGATGCAGTGCCAGGGCGACCACCAGCCAGACGCCGATAATCGCCTGGATAATCAGTTTTATCTTGTCCTGGCGGGTTCGCTGCTGACGGCTCTGATCGTCAAATTTTTGCAGGACATCGCGGACGGTCTCCGGCAGCGTTTCGCCATAGCCGAACCAACGTAATTTCTCGACCAGCACGCAGGTTAGCAGACCGCAAATCAGCACCGGAACGGTGACTGGTGACATGCGCAGGAAGAAGTCGCCAAAGTGCCAGCCAGCTGCTTTGGCGATAATCAGGTTTTGCGGTTCACCAACCATGGTCATTACGCCGCCTAACGCCGTACCGACGCCTGCGTGCATCATCAGGCTACGCAGAAAACCACGGAACTGCTCCAGAACGACCTTGTTGTGCTGATCAATATGGCTGTCATCGAGCATATTGTTATCTTCCCCACGGGAAGAGGCCACGCGATGGTAGATGCCATAAAAACCGACCGCTACGCTTATTACCACGGCAACGACGGTCAACGCGTCAAGAAACGCGGACAGGAAGGCGGCAGCAATGCAAAAGGAGAGTGACAGCAGTGACTTGGAACGAATGCTGAGCAGAAGACGGGTGAAAATAAACAACAGCAGTTGCTTCATAAAGTAGATGCCTGCCACCATAAACATCAGCAGCAGTAACACTTCAAGGTTGGCGGCAACTTCTTCACGCACATGCGCGGCGCTGGTCATGCCAATGATGACAGCTTCAATTGCCAACAGCCCGCCCGGCAGCAGCGGATAACATTTTAGCGCCATTGCCAGCGTAAAAATGAACTCGGCCACCAACAACCAGCCTGCAATAAAGGGATTGATGAAAAAAATAATCGGGTTAGCGACTAAGAAGATGAGCAGTGCAAGTTTATACCAGTCTGGCGACTGACCTAAAAAATTCCGCCACATCGCGCGGCTCCATGATAGCTCCATGGTGATTTCCCTACCTTTAAAAATGAAATGATGTTTTTATGTTTGACCGCAAAGCTTAGCGGGAGGAGGGGGCGCAGGCAAGCTCTTCACGTGAATGGCAAGGGGGGAGTGAGTATCAGCGTTATCTGGAAAATGAAGCCTTGATCCACTTTTTCTTCATTTCGTCAGCTATCAGCTATGAAACCCGTCTGGTATGATAACTGTAACTATGTTTTGCTGTGTAATGGAATTATTACTATGGTCATTAAGGCGCAAAGCCCGGCGGGGTTCGCGGAAGAGTACATCATTGAGAGTATCTGGAATAACCGCTTCCCACCTGGCACTATTTTGCCCGCTGAACGTGAACTCTCTGAACTGATCGGAGTGACACGTACTACGTTGCGCGAAGTATTACAGCGTCTGGCGCGGGACGGCTGGTTGACCATTCAACACGGCAAACCGACGAAGGTGAATAACTTCTGGGAAACCTCCGGGTTGAATATTCTTGAAACGCTGGCGCGCCTCGATCACGAGAGCGTACCGCAGTTGATCGATAATCTGCTGTCTGTGCGCACCAACATTTCAACCATCTTTATCCGCACCGCGTTTCGCCAGCATCCTGACAAAGCGCAGGAGGTGTTGGCGACAGCAAATCAGGTAGCTGACCACGCTGATGCGTTCGCCGATCTGGACTACAACATTTTTCGCGGTCTGGCATTTGCGTCCGGTAACCCCATATACGGTCTGATCCTCAACGGAATGAAAGGGTTATATACCCGTATTGGTCGTCATTATTTTGCTAATCCAGAAGCGCGTGGTCTGGCGCTGAGCTTCTATCGTAAGCTGTCAGAACTGTGTGAGCAGGGCGCTCATGAGCAGGTTTATGAAACGGTGCGCCGCTATGGTCACGACAGCGGCGAGATTTGGCATCGTATGCAGAAAAACCTGCCGGGCGATTTAGCTATTCAGGGACGCTAATTACGCAATGCCGGATGGCGACGCTAAAGCGTGTTATCCGGCCTCGAATGCGCAGGCCGGATAAGGTGTTTACGCCGCCTCCGGCAATAAGATTTACAGACCGTTCATCCTCGGCGGGCAACGCTCCAGCAGCTCCACGCTGCCATCTTCATTCTGCTGCTCCAGCATCACGTCAAAACCCCATAACCGGTGCACATGTTTCAGTACCTCTTTGCGTCCCTTATCCAGCGGGGCACGGTTATGCGGAATATAACGTAAGGTGAGCGAACGGTCGCCGCGCAGATCGACATTCCAGACTTGAATATTCGGCTCCAGGTTGCTGAGATTATATTGCGACGACAGTCGGCTACGAATTTCACGATATCCTTCCTCATTATGGATAGCGGAAATCTCCAGGTAATTGTGGCGATCGTCATCCAGCACGGTGAACAGGCGGAAATCGCGCATCACTTTTGGTGACAGGAACTGACTGATAAAACTCTCATCTTTAAAATCGCGCATCGCAAAATGCAGCGTTTCCAACCAGTCGGAACCGGCAATATCCGGGAACCAGTACCTGTCTTCCTCGGTGGGGGACTGACAGATACGCTTGATATCCTGGAACATCGCAAAGCCCAGCGCGTAAGGGTTTATCCCGCTATACCACGGACTATTGTACGGCGGCTGGAAAACCACGTTGGTATGGCTATGCAGAAACTCCAGCATAAAACGCTCGGTAACTTTACCTTCATCATAAAGGTGGTTAAGGATGGTGTAATGCCAGAAGGTGGCCCAGCCTTCATTCATCACCTGCGTCTGTTTCTGCGGATAAAAATACTGGCTGACCTTGCGCACGATGCGTAAGACCTCACGCTGCCAGGACTCCAGTAGCGGCGCGTTTTTTTCCATAAAATAGAGCAGGTTTTCTTGCGGCTCGGAAGGATATCGCCGCGCTTCGGAAATGGTTTTCTCTTCCTCTTTCTTCGGCAGCGTGCGCCACAGCATATTCACCTGGCTTTGTAGATACTCTTCACGGCTTTTCTGCCGGGCTTTCTCTTCCTGAAGCGAGATTTTTTGCGGTCGTTTGTAACGGTCCACGCCGTAGTTCATCAGCGCATGGCAGGAGTCGAGGAGCTTTTCGACTTCATCCACACCGTAACGCTCTTCACACTGGGTAATGTAGTTTCGCGCGAAGATCAGATAGTCGACAATGGAGCTGGCATCCGTCCAGCTACGGAACAGGTAGTTATTTTTGAAGAAAGAGTTATGTCCGTAGCAGGCATGCGCCATCACCAGCGCCTGCATGGTGATGGTGTTCTCTTCCATCAGATACGCGATACACGGATTGGAGTTAATGACGATTTCATAGGCCAGCCCCTGCTGACCATGCTTATACAAGCGCTCGGTTTCAATAAACTTCTTACCAAACGACCAGTGCGGATAGTTGATTGGCATCCCGACGCTGGAGTAGGCATCCATCATCTGTTCGGAGGTAATCACCTCGATTTGGTGCGGGTAGGTATCCAGTCTGTAGAGTTTCGCCACGCGGTCTATTTCCGCCAGATAGACATCCAGCAGATCAAACGTCCAGTCGGGTCCATCGCTTAACCGTGTGCTGTCCTTGTTCATGGAATCAATCGTAGCCATTCGCGCACCCTCATTGTTGGCGGCACTCTCTGTGTGGAGTACCTCATTTCAAGCATAGATCATGGTGTTAAAAAACGTGCTGCGGCAGAAATTTTTTCTTTGCGATTTCACGTTAGCGAAGCGCAGAAAAAAGGCATATCCGCAAAATTTTATGCTGGATAAAAATAACGCACAGCATGAGATTCCAAAGCCGGGAGTTCCCAGCAATCACTGCTATATGTGAGATAAGTCACCATAAAAAAGCCATATGTTGAATAATATTTTCAACTGAGTTATCAAGATGTAATTAGATGATTGTTCTTTTACTGTTAACGGAGTGGCTATGCGAGTTGTCATACTGGGAAGTGGTGTCGTTGGCGTGACCAGCGCCTGGTACTTAAGTCAGGCTGGACATGATGTCACCGTCATTGATCGTGAGCCCGGTCCGGCACTGGAAACCAGTGCGGCAAACGCCGGACAAATCTCTCCAGGGTATGCAGCACCATGGGCGGCGCCCGGCGTACCGCTTAAAGCAATTAAATGGATGTTTCAGCGCCATGCCCCGCTGGCCGTCCGTCTCGACGGGACTCAGTTCCAGTTGAAATGGATGTGGCAAATGCTGCGTAACTGCGACACCAGTCACTACATGGAAAACAAAGGACGCATGGTACGGCTGGCGGAATACAGCCGTGATTGCCTGAAAGCGCTGCGCGCCTCTACCGGCATTGAGTATGAAGGACGTCAGGGTGGAACGTTACAGCTGTTCCGTACTGCTCAACAGTATGAGAACGCCACCCGCGATATCGCCGTGCTCGAAGATGCGGGCGTGCCATATCAGTTGCTTGAAGCAAACCGCCTGGCGGAAGTCGAACCCGCGCTGGCGGAAGTGGCGCATAAGCTGACCGGCGGCTTGCGTTTACCAAATGACGAAACCGGTGATTGCCAGCTGTTTACCCAGCGCCTGGCGCAGATGGCCGAGCAAGCGGGCGTCACGTTCCGCTTTAACACCCCGGTCGATAAGCTACTCAGCGAGGGTGAGCAAATATATGGCGTTCAGTGTGGGGGTGAAATCATTAAAGCCGATGCTTATGTGATGGCGTTTGGCTCTTACTCCACGGCGATGCTCAAAGGTATTGTTGATATTCCGGTCTATCCGCTTAAAGGTTATTCCTTGACCATTCCGGTGGCGCAGGATGATGGGGCCCCGGTTTCTACTATCCTTGATGAAACCTACAAGATCGCCATAACCCGCTTTGATAACCGTATTCGCGTTGGCGGCATGGCGGAGATTGTTGGCTTCAATACCGAATTGCTGCAGCCTCGCCGCGAAACGCTGGAGATGGTTGTACGCGATCTTTTCCCGCGCGGCGGTCATGTGGAGCAGGCTACATTCTGGACCGGACTGCGTCCGATGACCCCGGACGGTACGCCGGTCGTGGGACGAACCCGCTTTAAAAATCTGCTGCTTAATACGGGTCATGGCACACTGGGCTGGACCATGGCCTGTGGATCCGGCCAGCTGCTGAGCGATATTTTATCTGGTCGTACCCCAGCCATTCCTTACGACGATTTGAGCGTGGCGCGTTACAGCCCGGGGTTTACCCCCTCTCGGCCACGGCATTTACACGGCGCACATAACTGATAAGGATGAGAGATGACCCGCCCGATACTGGCCAGCATTGACCTGCAGGCGTTGAAACAAAATCTGGCCATTACTCGCCAGGCCGCACCGGACGCCCGCGTCTGGTCGGTAGTGAAAGCCAATGCTTACGGACATGGCATTGAACGAGTATGGAATGCGCTGGGCACAACCGACGGTTTTGCCATGCTCAATCTTGAAGAGGCGATAACCCTGCGCGAGCGGGGATGGAAAGGCCCGATATTAATGCTGGAGGGTTTTTTCCACGCCGACGACCTGACGATATATGACAAATATCGTCTGACAACGTGTGTGCACAGTAACTGGCAGCTAAAAGCATTGCAGAATGCGCGCCTGAACGCACCGCTCGATGTTTATCTGAAGGTGAACAGCGGCATGAACCGGCTGGGTTTCTTACCAGACAGAGTTTCCACGGTCTGGCAACAGCTGCGGGCCATGCCCAACGTCGGTGAAATGACGCTGATGTCGCACTTCGCTGATGCAGAACACCCGGATGGCATTCAGGAAGCGATGACACGTATTGCGCAGGCGACAGAAGGGCTGGAGTGCAGACGGTCACTGTCCAATTCGGCCGCGACGCTGTGGCATCCTGAAGCGCATTATGACTGGGTTCGTCCGGGCATCATTTTGTACGGAGCATCGCCGTCTGGACAGTGGCGAGACATCGCCAATACGGGCCTGAAACCTGTGATGACGTTAAGCAGCGAAATTATCGGCATACAAACGCTGAAAGCCGGCGATCGGGTCGGTTACGGCGGGCGTTACACCGCCAGCGGGGAGCAACGCATCGGCATTGTGGCGACCGGGTATGCAGATGGTTATCCGCGCCATGCGCCGAGCGGCACGCCAGTGCTGGTAGATGGTGTACGCACCAAAACGGTCGGAACGGTCTCAATGGATATGTTGGCGGTTGACCTGACGCCATGTCCTCAGGCGGGGATCGGCACGCCGGTAGAGCTGTGGGGCAAAGAGATTAAAATTGACGATGTGGCCGCTGCTGCGGGTACGGTGGGCTACGAACTGATGTGTTCGCTGGCGCTGCGCGTACCGGTTGTGACGGTGTAACTTTTGTATGCCGGGTAGGCGCAGCTCCCACCCGGCAAAAACAGCTACGTCACTCATCCTCATCTTCAGCAACGCGAACACCAACCTTCAGCACCGCATTATCTTCTTTCTCGGCCACCGTCCAGATCATGCCAGCAAATTCAACCTGGTCACCGACGACCGGCGCGGCGCCTAACAGGTGCTGAACGATTTCACCCAGCGTTTGCTGTTTATCGCGATATTCTGTGCCATCGTCGAGGCCATATATCAGCGCCACGTCGGCATATTTTGCGCTGGCTTCGAGAATAAAATCCCCAAAGAAGCGCTGGTCTAACGATACCGGCGGCGACTGGCTGAATAGCTTGCCGAGAGCGGGGAGATCGCGCTCGCGACCAATGACGCACAACACGTCACCTTCACGCAGGCGCGTACTGCCCGACGGATGAAACAAGACATTGTCACGAAACAGGGCGGCAATTCGCGTTTCTTCCGGCATATGCAGGTCGCGCAATGCGGCTCCCACACACCACTTATCCGCGCTGAGCTGATAAACAAACTGCTCCCAGGGGTTATCCGGGTGAATATCCAGACCAATACGCGAAACGGGCCAGCCGACCGGGGGAACCACCACTTTGGCCTTTTTAGCCGCCCAGGAAAGTGACGTTCCCTGAAACAGCAGGGAGATCAGAACCACGAAGAACGCCACATTAAAGAACAGACGCGCATTTTCCAGGCCGGCCATCATCGGGAAGACGGCAAGGATGATCGGCACCGCGCCGCGCAAGCCCACCCAACTGATAAAAATACGCTCGCGCAGATTGAAGCCACGGAACGGCAGCAGTCCGGCGAAGACCGACAGCGGACGAGCCACGAAAATCATCCATGCGGACAAAATCAGCGCTGGAATCGCGATAGGCAGCAGGTCGGAAGGCGTGACCAGTAGCCCCAGCACCAGGAACATGGCGATTTGCGCCAGCCAGGCCAGGCCATCGAAGTTTTGCAGAATACCAAATCGGTTGCGAATCGGGCGATTACCCAGCAGGAAACCGCACAGATAAACCGCCAGAATACCGCTGCCTTCCAGTGCGGTAGTCAGGGCAAAAATGAGGATCCCGCCGCTTAAAGCCAGTAACGGATACAGCCCGGCAGGCAACGAAATGCGGTTAATCATTTGCTGCAGCAGATAGCCGCCGCCCAGACCCAGCACAATCCCTAAACCAAACTGCTGGAGTATATGCACCGCGAACATCCAGCTTAAACCGGTCTCGTGGTTTTGGAGCATGGCGATAAGCGTGATAGTCAAAAATACCGCCATCGGGTCATTACTCCCGGATTCAATTTCCAGCGTGGAGCCGACACGTTCGTTAAGCCCCTTACCACCAAGTAAGGAAAAGACCGCTGCCGCATCGGTGGAACCGACTATCGCGCCAATCAATAGCCCCTCAATCAGATCCAGATTAAACAACCATGCGGCCATCATGCCGGTAAGTCCGGAAGTAATCAGTACCCCGACGGTCGCCAGCGATAGCGCCGGACCCAGCGCGACGCGAAAAGAGCTGGCCTGGGTGCGCATGCCGCCGTCGAGCAGGATAACCGCCAGCGCCAGGTTGCTCACCATGTAGGCAAATGGGTAGTTGTCAAAAGGAATACCGCCTACACCATCCACCCCCGCTAACATCCCGATAGCGAGAAATATCACCAGAATAGGGATGCCAAGACGTGATGAGAATGAACTGAGTAAGATACTGCAGGTGACGAGAACGGAACCCAAAATAAAAAGGCTAATAACTGCTGCGGCATCCAACGTTCGTTTACTCCTGAATTACGCTGTTTCGTATTAACAAACCCTAACATAATAACGACAGAAACAGCGTTTTACTTAGCCCTGTTGGCAGCTTTTTTTACGATTTAAGTACCGGATGACCATTTATGGTGAGCTGAGCGCCATTTTTATCGTTTTTCAGCACCGCATTGGCACCCAAAGGCAGGGTGACGGTACGTTGTTCATGACCAAAATCAAGACCGCTGATTAACGGAACTGACAATCTGTCGCGTAGAAAAGCGCAAACCGAATCAAGGCTGTAACCGGCGTCATAGTCATTGGGCGCACTGCCGCTAAAACTGCCAAGAATAATGGCGTTCTGCCGGGCCAGTATTCCCGCATGGTATAGCTGCAGCAGCATGCGTTCAATACGGAATGGGTGCTCATTAATGTCTTCCAGCACCAACACACCGTTTTCGATAGCGGGCATCCATGGCGTGCCCATCAGCGAAATGATCATCGCCAGATTTCCGCCCCATAGCGTACCTTCGGTCGCACACGCCGGGCCGTTACTCTGCCATTCAAGGGTAAATTGGGGATGACGCAAAGCCTGCCAGAAATGGTGCTCGGTAAACGCGTTCATCTCCTCGGCCCCGAAGTTAGCCGCCAGCATTGGGCCGCTGAAGGTAATCACATTGCCCTGCGCCAGCAAACCGCACTGAATCGCCGTAAAATCGCTGTGCCCGCACAGCAGTAGCGGGTTTTGTTGCTGACGAGCAGCCAGTCCCTGCCAGTCGATCCTTTCCAGTAAACGGCTCGCGCCATAGCCGCCGCGTACCGCCATCACAATAGTATCAGGCGTTTGCAGATTAACGAGCGAGTTCACATCTGCCAGACGTTCTGCTTCTGTGCCCGCAAAACGCTGGCATCGGCGCGCAATGACCGCTGAATTATCGACCTGGTGACCGGCCTCAGTAAGCCGCGCAAGCCCACGTAATGCAGCCTGCTGGTTGATACAGTAGCCCGAAGGGGCAATTAAGTGAAACCGGGACATGGCATTTCCTTGCTACAACTAAAACCAAATGTATATCATGCCGCGTAGGTATGTCGTTGTCACCTCAGCGACAGGTTCCGGCTATAAGGATAGATGACGTGAAATTGAGATGGTTTGCTTTTTTGGTTGTATTACTTGTGGGCTGTAGTTCAAAACAGGATTACAAAAATCCGCCATGGAATGCTGAAGTTCCGGTCAAACGCGCAATGCAATGGATGCCGATCAGTGAAAAAGCCGGTGCGGCCTGGGGTGTCAGCCCACAATTGATTACCGCTATCATCGCCATTGAATCTGGCGGAAACCCGAATGCGGTCAGTAAATCGAATGCGATTGGTCTGATGCAGTTAAAAGCGTCCACGTCAGGACGCGATGTTTACCGTCGTATGGGATGGAGCGGAGAGCCGTCGACCAGCGAGCTGAAAAATCCTGAGCGTAATATTTCGATGGGAGCCGCCTACCTGAGTATTCTTGAGACCGGGCCGCTGGCCGGAATTGAAGATCCTCAGGTGATGCAATATGCGCTGGTGGTGTCGTACGCTAACGGGGCGGGCGCACTGCTGCGAACATTCTCCTCCGACAGAAAAAAAGCCATTAATAAGATCAACGATCTCAGCCCGGATGAATTTATTGAACATGTGGCTGATAATCATCCGGCGCCGCAGGCTCCGCGCTATATCTGGAAGCTCCAGCAAGCGCTGGATGTCATGTAGTTCATGTAATGCTACCCGCGCACCTTATTTGCTTTTTCCCGGGCTTCGCGCTCAAGGGAAAAAATAATCCGCTGTAAGTTCCGCTCCACCGCCGGGCCGACGTTGAGAAAACGAAAGCTCAGGCGGGGAGTGGTAATGGTTTCGTTTTTGCTGTCGATAACCACGCGCTCGCTGATGGAAATCAGCTGGGCGTCAACGTGATACACACCCCATTGCGCCATGTTCAGTTCAACTTGTGAGAAGCGCATGCCTTCTACCAGTCCCTCTGGCTTTGCCGTTTCTAACAGTCCACCCATGCCGCCGAGAGACAAATCGAACAGGCGAAAATGCAGAATGCTGTTGTCCGGCATCTTTGCCGCGCAGCGATAGGGAGGATGCAGCGGCGCGCCGATACGGAAATACTCCCGACGCTGTATGAACCACAGGGAAGGCGGCAGCGTTGAGATAAATGCCGGTAGTCGCTGATACTCGCCTTTTTTAAGCTGCGGCAGCGTGAATTCCACTTTGGCGCCCTGCGTTTCGGCGATAATTGAGATCTGGCTGGCCCGCTGCACGGTCTGGTTTTCATATTCCTGACTGCCAAAGTCCATGATCAGTTCGTCCGGGGTGACCGCCAGTATTTTGCTAATGAACTGGCCACCTGACCAGGAGATACGCAGTGGAACCTGCTGCGAATTTAAGTCCCTGAGAACGCCTAACACCGCTAACGGATTTTGCTTCAGGAACTGCTCATTGTAGTTGCTCACACCTAATGACTCCTGGATGCCTGGTTTATCGTTGGATTATCGGCATCAAACGACGGAACTTAAGACAAATGAATGAAATTTTTTGCCAAAGCCAATGAATTAAGTCTGTGTGGAAAAACGTCATCCAACAGCTTGCCTATACTTAATGCACTGGCGCGGGAATAACGAGCGCACATTCACTGGAAAGAGGGCCTGAAAATGGGAATTATTGCCTGGATTGTTTTTGGTCTGATTGCAGGTATTATCGCCAAACTGATTATGCCGGGGCGCGATGGCGGTGGATTTATCCTGACCTGTATTCTCGGTATTGTCGGCGCTGTGGTCGGCGGATGGCTGGCAACAATGTTTGGTATCGGCGGTGATGTCAGCGGATTTAATCTCCACAGCTTCCTGGTGGCCGTAGTCGGCGCGATTGTTGTGCTGGGTGTTTTCCGGCTTGTGCGACGAGATTGAGTGAGCGACCCCCTCTGGGGGGCCGTTTCTTTGGAATAGAAAGTTCGTTATGGCGTCGGTTGCGTCTGCTTTTGAGGCTCAGTTGATGCCGTCCCAGCCGGGGCTGGACGCGATGCGGGGACGCTGTCACACGGTTTTTCTTTGGCGCAAATCAGGTCGAGCATTTTTAGCGTTACGCCGTTAGTCCAGCCGAACCCATCCTGCAACGGATATTCACCGCCGCCACCGCCGGTGCCAGTGGTACTCACGTCATACTTTTCAACCAGCTTTTTCTCGCGATCGTAAGTGTGCTGCACGTTGGTGAGGAATCGCCAGGTTACGTCCATGGCGACGTTATCCTGACCGTAATTCTGTAACCCGGCTGCCGCGACCCACTGGAGAGGGGCCCAGCCGTTTGGCGCATCCCATTGCTGGCCGCTTTTCACCGAGGTGGTAGCAAGACCGCCGGGCTGCAGCAGATGCGCCTGGGTTGCCGCGGCGACCTTACTGGCGCGATCTTTTGCCGCTGCATTAACATACAGCGGGAACAGGGCGGCGGCAGTGAGTTGGTTACGTACTTTGTGGCTCTTTAGATCGTAGTCGGCATACCAGCCTTCTTTGTCGTTCCACAGGTGCTTTTCGATCCCTTTTTGTCGGGCATTGGCAAAACCGTCATATTGAGCAGCTTTGGCATCATCACCAGCGGCTTTACTGGCGAGGGCGATCATTTTTTCCATTTTGTACATCAGCGCATTGAGATCGACCGGCACAATGCTGGTGGTACGCAGGGTACCTAGCTGGTTGGGGTTATCCATCCAGCGGGAACTAAAGTCCCAGCCGGACGCGGCGGCGGAGCGCAGGTCGCGGTAGATTTCGGTGGCCGGGCGGTTCGGGTTACTTTTAGCGGTGGCGATATCCTCCACCCATGACTCTGGCCGCGGCGTATCGCGGTCATCCCAGTAGCGGTTCAAAATGGTGCCGTCATCCAGCTTAACCACGCGCTTATTTTGCTGACCGGGCTGGAGCGTTTCGACGCCCTCCATCCAGTAGGTGTACTCTTTGAGCATCTGCGGGAAGTATTTTTTCAGCGCATCATCCCCTTCGTGCTGCGCCAGCAGTTCAACCATAAAGGCAAAGAACGGCGGTTGAGAACGGCTCAGATAATAGGTACGGTTGCCGTTAGGAATGTGTCCCCAGGCATCAATCTCGTAAGCGAAATTTGCCACCATGTCGGAGACCTTGTCCCAGTGATTACTTTCGGCAAGCCCCAGCATGGTGAAATAGCTGTCCCAATAATATATTTCGCGAAAACGCCCGCCTGGCACCACATATGGCTCCGGGAGCGGCAGCAGCGAGTCCCATTTTTCAACGTCTGTTGTTGAGCGGGTTAGCACCGGCCACAGACCATCAATATGCTCGCGCAGCGATTGCCCGGCAGGGGGGACGTATTTCTCACCCTCTTTTGGTAAGGTAAAGTTCACTCCGACAAAATGACGTAAATCGAATCCAGATTGATTCTTTTGCATTCGGTAATCGGCGAGGATCATTAACGGATCGCTATTGGGAACCGCGTCAGCAAAGGTTTTCTGGTCAGGGAACAATTTGGCCGTTTGTACATCGTTAAACAGAGGGCCGAGCAGAATATCAGGTGGTTGCGGTGTCGTTGCTGGCGCGTCCTCCGCATTGACGGTAAAAGAGGTAAAGGCAAAAAGGGTACTGGCAAACGTCAGTTTTATCGCAACAGAAAGCAGCCCGGAATGGCGAATTGCTGGTGTTATCATCGGTTAATCTCCTTAGCGGTGTGCCGAAGCAGCGGCATTTACCATGAGAAAACCTTAGTTCAGGATCGACCGTTGCGCGTGATCGACTCCCCATTTTGCGAATAAACAGACATTTCCCGACGCGCCAGGAAGATGCACACCCTGTTGAGAAAGGGTGTGCTGATGCCATTAACCTGTATGGGTTATCCGATGCGCCACGCAGTCAAGAGTGACCGTATCTCCCGTCTTTATACTATCGAGGGTCTCCCCAAGCTGACACATCCAACAAAGTCCCATTTCACGGGCGATAATCGCGGGGTGAGAAGCCTCGCTCCCGGCACGCAGACAGATCCCTTTGATGGTCAGCGGGTCGAGTTGCAACACCGTAGACGGGTAAATGACGTCCGCGACCAGGATTGTCGGGCGGCTGAACGTCGGGATTTGCGCCGTCGCTCCTGTTAAATGCTGCAGCGAACGAGACAGTAAATCTTCAATGTCGATATATCGCGCCTGTAAGTAGGGATCGTCGAGCTGTAAATACTGCTGGCTGAGTTCGCTCAGCACCTGCTGCCAGGCGCAGGCGGCGCTACACTGCTTTTCACGCATTACGTCGCACGCCATATCGAACAGCTCGGGATCGTCCAACAGCGTGTGGTGACCGGAGAAGATCGCGGCGATATCGGCGGAATACTTCTCTTCAGCGAGCGCGGTTAGCTCGCTTAAATCGTTCAGCGTGCTCTGGATGGCGGCCTGTAATCGCTGCTGCTCAGCCTGCAATGACGCTGCGGGCTGCGGGCTTATCTCGGGTGAGAATGGCGTGTAACAAAATACCGTCCCCGTTACCCGTGATGGGACCTGAGTCGCCACGTTTTTCGCCTGCGTTGGTGCGAGCGATTCGCCAAAATTCTCTGCCGCCAACTGTTTGAACGCGGCCAGGGCATCTTCTGCCTGTTCGCCTTTGGCAATCAGGCGCAGCGTGTCGTTACAACGCACCTGCAGCAAGGCTATCTGATTGAGACTATCAGGAACGACGCACTTGCCGTTTTTTTCCAGCCACATGTCGGCGTTAAAGCCAGACAGCGTAGATACCAGCCGTGAGGCCGGGCGAACGTGGATACCGTTGGGGTTTTTCACCACAATGGCAATCGAACGGGCATCTGTGTCGGGGGATGGTTCGGCAGAAGCGGACTTTGCTGCCGAGGGCGAAGGTAAACCCAGTTGCTCACATTTGGCGTCGAGGGCGTGCATGGCATCACGGATGACCTGATCGATATCAGCACCCGCAGCAGCGCTAACCGTCGCGGCCAGCGTGCCTTCAACCAGCGGGGCGGCGCACAGACGGACTTTCGCGGCGATGTCAGGGTCGAGCAGTTCAAGGGCGGTTTCCGCACTCAGCAACGCACTGCCGATATCCATCATCACTAACACGTGATCCGTATCGGCCACGGACTCGATGGCTTCCATCACCTTAATCGGATCGGTGCCAATGGGATTCTCAGGATCGTCAATGCCTGCGGCAATA
The DNA here is from genome assembly GCF_026719375.1 of Citrobacter sp. W9. NCBI lineage: Bacteria > Pseudomonadati > Pseudomonadota > Gammaproteobacteria > Enterobacterales > Enterobacteriaceae > Citrobacter > Citrobacter sp. W9. The sequence continues at coordinate 70,799 of NZ_JAPPTE010000020.1, forward strand.
GCGAGTTTACAGCCATCGCCCATTAACATTTGTCGGGCTAACGCGCCGACGCCTTCGCCCAGTTGGGCGCTGTGAGACACAATAACCAGGTTTACCATCGCTTTATCCTTACTCTCTGGACGCCTGAGCCAGCATTTGCATCATAAACATGACGGACGTTGCGCCAGGATCCTGATGGCCAATGCTGCGTTCACCAAGGTAGCTGGCGCGGCCTTTGCGTGCCTGCATGGTGATGGTGCTTTGTGCCGCGGCTTCCGCTTGTTGGCTTGCGGCTTCCAGCGCCGCCTGTACGCTTAGCTTTTGCTCGCAGGACTGACGTAAAGATTCCACCACCGGCAACCAAACGTCGCACATGGTTTTGTCGCCAGGCTCAGCTTTACCACGGCTAATGACGCCTTCTGCGCCATCGCGAATCATTTGATACAACTCGTCCAGCGTCAGGCTCTGGTGGGCTTGCGTGACCTGGGCGGCGCGGATGAAAAAGGTACCGAACAGCGGGCCGCTGGCTCCGCCAACGCTGGAGAGCAATACCATGCCGGTATTTTTTAAAATAAAGCCGATGTCTTTATCGGCGATAGACGGCAGTTTTTCGACCACTTTACTAAAGCCACGATGCATGTTCAGACCGTGGTCTGCATCGCCGATTTCCCGGTCCAGCCCGGTGAGAAAATCACTTTCGGTAGTGAATATTTCGCCGCAGCGATAGAGCCAGTTAACAATTTGCGTTCTGGTGAGGGACATCATGAATCTCCTTATTTACCCCAGTTGAGAGCAGGGGTGTGAACCGGTGCATCCCATAAATTCAGCGTTTCGTCATCCACCTGTAACAGGGTGATTGAGAAACCGGTCATATCCAGAGAGGTACAGTAAGAGCCGATCAGGTTGCGCTCAATGACGATCCCCGCATCCTGGCAACGGCTTTCGAGGCGGTTATACACGCCGAAGAGTTCTGACAACGGCGTCGCACCGAGATTATTGACCAGCGCGATGACGCGATCGCCGCTTTGCAACGCCCGCTTGCTTTCTTTGCCTTCCTGCCACGCGCCCTGGACGTTGTCCCAATGACGCAGCGTGCGGCTGTAGTTGCCGTTTTCCAGCAGCGTGTCGAACATTTCATCTACGGTTTGGTCGAGAGACGTGAAGGCTCTGCGGTCAATGCCCGGCTCCCCGTGGATACCCACGCCAAACTCCATTTCGTTATCCTGCAGCGTGAACGATGGTTGCCCGGCGGCCGGAACGGTACAGGCGCCAATGGCGATCCCAATGGAGTGTCCCTGGTTATTCAGTTGACGCCCGAGTGCCGCGCAGGCTTCCAGCGAGTCACCGCGTTCGGCTGCCGCGCCGACCAGTTTTTCTATCAATACGGTATTCGCCACGCCACGACGACCGGCGGTATACAGACTATCTTTCACCGCGACGTCGTCATCCACCACCATGGTCGTGACTTTAATACCGCTTTCGTGCAGCAACTCGGCGGCGGTTTCGAAGTTAAGAATGTCGCCGGTGTAATTCTTGATGATCAGCAGGACGCCTTCACCGCCGTCAATTTGCATGGCGCATTCGAACATTTTATCCGGCGTAGGTGAGGTAAAAATCTCACCCGGGCAGGCCCCGGCGAGCATGCCCTGCCCAATATAACCGCAGTGCATTGGCTCATGTCCGCTGCCGCCGCCGGAGAGGAGCGCCACTTTGCCCATCACCGGCGCATCTGCGCGAGTGACGTACACCGGGTCCTGATGCAGCGACAGGGAGGGGTAAGCCTTCGCCAGTCCGGCGAGTTGTTCATTCAGTACGTCTTCAACACGGTTGATCAATTTTTTCATTATTTATGCTCCGCAGACAGTCCTGGATGCTGCCAAAATTCAGCAGCCTCTGATGTAGGGTATCGGTTTGTACAACGCTACGGCGACCGCTCGCTGCCGATAAAGTAATTTTGCACACGGGTATGCAAAAGAAAATTGCTGTTGGTGGTGTTTCAATAAGGAACATTGCTATCTCAATATGTTCCATCTTGAAACAAGATGGCGTCAAATTCGCCTAAACTGCGACGTTGGGCATCCTTTTGTTTTACGGTTGGCAAGGGGGCAGGCAGTTTCATCAAGGTGAAGGGCGTGAACGAACAGGAGGCAGATTAAGAAGGCTAAAATCGTGCAGGCAGGTGGTTGATCGCCACCAGTTTTCCTTGCTCAAGTTCGATATATCCCCCTTTTTTTAAGGCCGCGAGCATTTTCATCACGCTACTGCGTGAAAGGTGCGTCCTGTCCAGAATGTACTGGTAGGCGGCAATCTGCTGGCGAATGTTGTCTGATTCTTTGGCCAGAGCCTGTAGTTGATAGCACAGCACATCATAAGTGGTGGGGGCCGCGACCATCTCATTTTGAATAAACAGTTTATTTGTCACGATGATCATATGCCGGGCCATGATCTCCCAAAGCTGTTTTGCTTCAATGCGTGCCATAACGGTTTCCAGTGGGACAGTCGCAACTTCGCATTCCTCAAGGGCGCGGAGCAATAGTTTCTCTGATAATGCGCTGGTGAAGCCGAGAGACACCGGCGCAGAGGCGATGCCTAAAGCCAGATTATTCTCCAGGTTTTCAATACTTACCGTACCTTGGCGGATAAACTGACACAGATGTTCTCCAGAATGGATAAATACGAAGCGGCTACCTTTGGGGTAGCGCCTGAACTCGCATTCTTCTGCCAATTGTCGCAGCAACTCCGGAGCATAAGGCGAGGGTTGTTTGAGCAGGTTTATCGGCGATTCATGAGGCATAATGGGGTTATCCCGCATAGATTTTCATTCGTTTACGTTGTGCAGCATAGCGTACGGTTAATACTTCAGGGGAATATTTTGCTGTATTTGTTTCAATACGCCGCGCTCGGTAACGATATAGCCGCCTTTTTTTAATTCGGCCAGAATTTTCATGATACTGCTCCGTGACAGAAACGTGCGGCTCTGAATATAGTTTGCGGCGGTAATGTGCTGCCGAAACTCGTCAGATTCGCGCATCAACTCATAAAGTTGTGAGCGAATAACATCGTAAGATGTTGGGGCGGAAATGCGAGTGCAATGGTCATAAACACGCCCGGCCGTATAAATGAGTAACATGGACAGGCTCTCCCACAGATCCTCATCGGCAATAATCTCATTAGCTGTTTCCAGAGGAATGGCTGCAACGGTTGAGCACTCCTCACACCGCATAAAGAGATATTCCGATTCTGCAAGCTGATTGCTTAGTCCGAAGATAAATGGCGCGACTTCAGAATTGAGCATAAAGCCGTCGCGTTGCCTGAAGATGGCAATCGTGCCATTCAATAGCAAATAACATTGATGAGAATTATTGCTCTTGTAGTTAATTATTTGTCTGTATTTTGTTTCATAAATGTTGGTGCTTGGCTTTAGCTTTTCAATAATATTTATTATGTGTTCCACCGGCTTTATCGGTAAGGCTTGATACATACTTGATTCAATGATTATTTTTGTTTCAGGCATGAGTCGCCCTCCTCAATAAATATGCTGCTAAAAACAACATAAGATGTTGTTGGTTTTAATAATTATGGTAATGAGAGGAAGATAATGGAATCCATCGCACGGTGTAAAATTACACCGAAAAATAACTTGAGCAAATATGTGTATCTATATCAAAATTGTCCATAAGCAGAAGAGCAATAGCATCTAATAAGGATCGGTTTTACTTACATGGAGCCTAATTCCATCCTTGCTAATTTGCGCTGATTGTTATTTCTCGCAATACTTTCAAAGTGATGGCAATAATAAAGTTATGAGGCGTTATTTGCATCAGGGTAAATAACGATGCAGCACTATAAATAAAAGTTAAGGAAAGCAATTATGAAAAAGAATGTGATAGCGAAGACGTTGTCTGCTGCGGCCATTCTCATGGCCTCAAACGCAATGGCCTATGATGGTACGGTTATTTTTAATGGTGAAATCCTCGATTCGGCCTGTACCGTTGATATTGGTGGTAGTAATACGTTGATGGTCGATCTGGGACGTGTCGCTAAAACAGCATTCGTCAGTACTGGCGATGAAGCATCCACCACAAAATTTACGCTACGGCTGAAAGATTGCCCGGCCAGCGTGGCCGCAGCAAAGGTGAAATTTGACGGTGCGCATGACGGTAATGACAGTAGCTTGTTGGCCATCACACAAGGTTCCGGGTCGGCAGGCGGTGTGGCAATACGTCTTAAGACGGCAGACAGTGTGAACTTAGGACTTAATCAGGACAACGGTTATACCTACATGTTATCCAGTACCGCGGATAATAATCTGGATTTCTATGCCGCCTATGTGGCAACCGCTGTGCCTGTTCTTCCTGGCGCGGCTAACGCGGTGGCTAATTTCACTGTTAACTACAACTGATTTACCTGTGCAGTTTTAAGGGCCGGCAAACGGCCCTTTCAGAGGTTTATGATGAGAGTATTACGTTTTTGCATGTTGCCCCTGGTTGCTGTGGCGATCGGTATTACTACTGCGCATGCGGGTGTCTCAATTGGTGGTACCCGAGTCATTTACGATGGCGGAAAGAAAGAGGCTTCGCTGAGCGTTAATAATCCTGATGCGGTTCCTTACTTAATTCAATCTTGGATTGAAACGCGAAGCAATGACGGGGCGAAAGCACCGTTTATCATTACTCCACCGCTTTATCGTTTGGATAAAGGGCAGCGAAACGTAATGCGCATTATTCGCGCAGGTAATTTGCCAGAAGATAAAGAATCTCTGTTCTGGCTCAATATTAAATCGATACCGTCGGCAGAGCGTAAAGATAATACATTACAAATAGCTATCAAAACGCGAATAAAACTGATCTACAGGCCGGTCGGATTAAGCCAGTCAACACCAGATGCGCAGGTAGAAAAACTACGCTGGAAATCGGACGGTAAATTTATTCAGGTGACGAACTCATCCTCATACTTTATTAATTTTAATGAAATTACCGTGGCAGGTAAAAGAATCGAAGACGTCACGTTTGTCGCGCCCGGACGCAGCGCGAGTTTCGCACTACCGACAGGTATTACCGGTGGAGCAATAACCTACAGAATTATTAATGATTACGGCGGGATAAGTGAGGCGTATCACGCCTCACTCTAAAACGCAGTCCGGACGGGAAGATTATGTCAATGATGATAGCCAAAATGATAACTAATCCGCCTCCGGTCCGATTGCTGCTGTTTATTTTATTAACCGTCGCCAATGTACTGAGTGAAGTAAAAGGTCGTGATTACTTTAACCCTGCGTTACTGGAGCGTACAGGATCCACAAATGGCGATGTTGATCTTTCCGGCTTTGAGACAGGACAACAGGCGGAAGGAACATATCATGTTGATATTCTTCTCAATGGAGAGAATGTTGATACCCACGATGTAGTGTTTACCAGACGGGAAGGGGGAATGCTGGAACCGTGCCTTTCAACAGAGTTGTTGGTGGGCTACGGTGTGAAGACAGCGCTATATCCAGGGCTTGTCGGGAACGAGAATTGCGCTGATCTGTCCGCTATTCCTCAGGCTTCCAGCGAACTGTTATTTTCTTCCCAGAAGTTGTTATTGAGTATTCCGCAGGCCGCGCTTTCTTCACCGGCGCGCGGTTATGTTGCGCCAGAACAGTGGGATGAAGGTATTACAGCCATGATGCTCAATTACAGTCTCAGTGGGGATAACAGCCGGACAAAGGACACAGGAAACAACAGCAACAGTCAGTACGTTAACCTGCGTCCGGGAATTAACTTTGGCCCATGGCGGTTACGTAACTACAGCACCTGGAATAAAGACAGCCAGGGAAATGCGCACTGGGACACCGTCTATAGCTACGTGCAGCGCAATATTATTCCGCTGAAAGCGCAACTGGTACTGGGCGACAGCTCTTCGCCAGCCGATGTTTTTGACAGCATTCCTTTTCGCGGTGGCCAGCTTGCCTCTGATGATGAGATGATCCCGGATTCGCTGAAAGGCTATGCACCGGTGGTGCGAGGAATCGCCCGAACAAACGCGCAGGTGATCATTCGACAAAATGGTTATCAAATTTACCAAAACTACGTCTCTCCGGGGGCGTTTGAAATAACCGACATGTACCCGACCGGAGGCGCGGGCGATCTTGACGTGAGTATCAAAGAAGCAGACGGTAGTGAACAACATTTTACCGTTCCGTTTGCTTCATTGCCCGTGCTGCAACGAGAAGGGCGTCTCAAATATGCCTTGACCGCCGGACGTTATCGCTCATATGACAGTCGGATTGAGCAGACATCCTTTGTCCAGGGAACACTCATTTATGGGTTGCCGACAGGATTCACGGCTTATGGCGGCGTCCAGGGGGCGGATAATTATCGTTCTGTTGCAACAGGAATCGGTAAAAATCTTGGCGTGGTGGGGGCGGTGTCGGCTGATGTTACCCAGTCCTGGTCCCAGCCACAGAATACAGGACAACTGCAGGGACAATCCTGGCGCATTCGTTACAACAAAAACAGCGTGGTAACCGGGACAAACTTTTCGATTGCCGGATATCGTTATTCAACGGCTGGCTATTCCGGGATGCAAGACACGTTTGATTCTTATAGGGCCGGCAGTTCATCGATAGAGAAACGCCGTAATCGCATGGAGGCGACCATCAACCAGTCTCTGGGGGCGTCAGGTGGCTCCCTTTCGCTCAGCGCGGTGCGGGAAGATTACTGGCATTACGCAAAACCATTGCAGTCATGGAGCCTGAGTTATAACAACACCTGGCACGGAATAAGCTATGGGATTAGCTGGATGCAGAGTAAAAATGGTTATTCGGGCAGTAATGCTCGCTACGACAGCGAGAGTTTGCTGGCACTGAACATTAGCCTTCCACTGGAACGCTTTTCGACCAACTCCTGGGCCAGCTATAGCATGAATACCAGCCGTAACAGTGGGACAACGCACAGCGTCGGCTTGAGCGGGATGGCGCTGGAGGGAAATGCTCTGAACTGGAGTATTCGGCAGGGTTATGGTTCCGAGGATGCGGGTTATACCGGCAGCCTGAACGCTGATTATAAAGGCGGGTACGCGGAAGTCAGCGGGGGTTACAGTTACGATAGCAATCTGCAACGGGTGAATTATTCGCTAGCGGGGGGCGTGCTCGCCCACGCCGATGGTGTCACATTTTCACAGCCATTGGGTGAAACCAACGTCTTGATTAAAGCGCCGGGCGCTGCGAATGTCGGTATAAAAAACCAAAGTGGCGTACGCACTGATTTTCGTGGATACACCGTTGTCAGTAACGTCTCTCCCTATCGCAAAAATGATATCGGACTGGAGACGACAACTATAGCGGATGACGTTGAGCTGGAACTGACCAATAAAATCGTGGTGCCGACCCGTGGCGCGGTGGTTCGCACAGATTTTGTGGCCAACGTAGGATTGCGCGCATTGCTCACGTTACGCCGTGATAACGGAAAGCCTGTCCCATTTGGTGCGATGGTGACGGTCAGAGGTGTTCAGGGGCAAAGCTTCATTGTAGGGGATGATGGCCAGGTTTATTTAAGCGGCATGCAGTTACAAAACGTACTGGACGTTGTCTGGGGCAATGACAACCAACAACACTGTACGGCTAAATATACTCTGAACAGCGAAGAAGATTATCGTGGTATTACCGTGACTGACAGTCTGTGTCGGTAACTCACTTTATTTATTGAGTCTATTAAGATGAACCGAATTTACGTTCTCTGTATTTTATTATTTCTCCCCGGTTTGAGCTATGCCGATGATTGTTCCGTCAATGCGACGCTATTTGGTACAGTTACCATGGGGAATATTATTGTGCAACGCGATGCGCCGGTAGGTAGCGAAATTGCGCGTGCCAGACTTTCCGGGTATGCAAAGCTTGAAGTAGATGCTCCTGACAGGCCAACGTCATGCAGTGGCGGTTATACGTTCAATTACTTATCGGCAACGAACTCGCCAATAAATAATGTATTTAACACTAACCTCGATGGTGTTGGAATTCGGGTAATGACTCCAACTTAATGATAGTGTTTTATGTTCAGATAATGCCCGATGACCTTGTCATGCAGCTCCACCGATTTTGAGAACGACAGTGACTTCCGTCCCAGCCTTGCCAGATGTTGTCTCAGA
>NZ_JAPPTE010000021.1:0-75131 GCF_026719375.1 Citrobacter sp. W9
CCGACGCCGCTCAGGTCCTGATAACACTTCAACCATCTTATTATTCTGACTGGTGCTAAACATAGGTCTAAGACTACCTCTTATTTTAAGAGAGGCGAAGTGTCTGGTGATCTATGGGGCCAGTCTATAAATCATATTCCCGTTGTTTATTCCATCTGGCATTTTCTGCATCATTTTTAATTTGTGATAATGAACGTTCATCCTTTAGCATTGACAATAAGTCTGTAGCACAATGGTTATCAACTCTTGCTACTTGCTTAGGTGCAGCCTCTAAACGTCCTGTAATTGGGTTAACCGTCTTGCCTTCTGGTATTGGCTTAGGTTCTGGTGTGATAGCCTTTTTAACTTCTTCCTCTGTATGTGAATCAGGATTAGCTATAACCTCTGCCTGTTCAGTCTCTCTTTCATCTTCTTTAAATTGAGCATACCATTCAGCCTCTACACGCTTGCAGTTTTCTAATATAAATTCATCATTGAAGTTATATTGAATCCTTTTATTTCTCCTCCCAGCTTCTGTATAAATAACTCTTGTTAAAATACCTTTATCTTCAAGAATCTTACCATGTGCTGTTATGTCATCTATTTTCTTTATCCCTGTAGACATTGATAAGCGTTCTCTAGCTGGATTACAAACATTGTTGTAAGACATACAGCGATAGTGAAGCAGAGACACTAATAATGCATATTGAGTAAAAGTAAGGCCAAATGCTTTACTAGCATATTGAATAGCATAATCACGTACATATTCTTTTTTCATTTAATTCTCCTTAGATTGGAGTGATGTTATATTTACCTTGTGCAGTAATCATCACAAAGCTTAGATACAAGAGCAGGAATTGAAATGTGTTGCTGATTAGCAATAGTCAAAAGCTGCTGAAAAGTTTCAGGTGTAAAACGAATATTCATATAAACCTCCTAATATTAACCACTACTTAAATACTGAATGGCAACATATTTATTCCTTTTTTGTACACTTTTATTAACATATTTATTAACTTTTGATAGGTTTATAGTGAATGAAAATTACAGACACCCTGAAAGGGGGTATGCTACAGCAATACTTATTTTCACTCTTAACTTACAGACCCCCTGAAAAGGTGTATAAGGCAAAAGAACAATTGCTAAAGCAAAAGTATAAATAATGAAGGATAAAGAAAAAGGCCTCTCAAAAAGAGAAGCCTTTAAAAAGAACGCTGATAAGAAATAGAAACAGACAGAAAGGACTAAGCTTAGCCTTTACATCATAAAGCAAGCTTTATCATTCAGCGAACACTACAGCGATTAATTGCCACCGCAAGCGGAGGAATCAACTGTTTGAAAGTTAACCTGCTTACCATCCTCAGTCTCATAATAAGAAAGATAGAACAGCTTGTTACCCTGTCCACTTCTTGCAGTAAGATAGAGATAGTTCTTGTCTTTGTTGATGAAGTAAAAACGTTTAGATAATCCGCTTCCCAAATTCTTACTATTAATCAAGAAGTAATCCTTACCAGCGTAATTAATCCTTTTGGAAGCAACCCCTTGTAGCGTACACGGATAAGCAACAACCTTTACCAGTGAATACCATTTTATCTTACTCATTAACCATGCTACGAGAACTACAGATATCCACACAAGAGGATGCGTATAAGCTAACCACGTTGAATGCATCTATTCAGTTCCTTAGTGAAGCTACAGCGACTATTCTTGCAGAAAGGAATCAAAAGAAGCAATTAATTTATAAGTGGTTCCACTTACCATTCTAACCTCTACTAGTTCAGGCACAGCATGAATGTCATATTGTAGTGGCATAGTGAATTTGGCCACCTGAATAGAGGTGATATCATCACCTCATAGTCAAAACAGGTGACATTATGACCGGACGTAACAGACGCAATTTTAGCCCCGAGTTTCGCCTCGAGGCTGCCCAGCTTGTACTCGATCAGCATTACACCGTTGCCGCCGCTGCCACTGCGATGAATGTCGGCAAATCCACGATGGATAAATGGGTTCGACAACTGAAAGAAGAGCGAGCGGGAAAATCACCCATAGCTTCACCCATGACACCTGAGCAGATTGAGATACGTGAGTTGAAGAAAAGACTTCAACGCGTTGAAATGGAACGGGATATATTAAAAAAGGCTACCGCGCTCTTGATGTCAGACTCCCTGAACAATTCTCATTAGTTGAGAAACTCAGGGCGCGGTTTCCTGTTGCCGTTGTGTGCAACGTGTTTGGGGTTCATCGCAGCAGTTATAAATACTGGCGGCAGCCCAGGAAGCCTGACGCCACGAGAGTGGCATTACTGAGCCTTGTGCGTGAAGTTTATCGCGAAAGTAACGGTTCAGCAGGAGCGCGAAGCATTGCCGCAATGGTCACCACCAAAGGTATAAAACTGAGCCGCTGGCGGGCAACAAAGCTGATGAAAGCGCTCAATATTATCAGCTGTCAGCAACCTGGCCATCGTTATAAGAAGGCGTCTAAGGAACACATTGAGATCCCTAATTATCTGGATCGCCAGTTTGCTGTTACCGAGCCTAATCAGGCCTGGTGTGGTGATGTGACTTATATCTGGACGGGAAAACGCTGGGCTTATCTGGCTGTTGTACTCGATTTGTTTTCCCGTAAACCGGTTGGCTGGGCGATGTCATTTTTCCCTGATTCCGCACTGACAGGTAAAGCCCTGTCGATGGCCTGGGAAGCACGGGGAAAACCGGCTAATTTACTGTATCACTCGGATCAAGGCAGTCACTATACCAGCAGGAATTTCAGACAGTTACTGTGGAGATATCAGATAAAGCAAAGCCTGAGTCGCCGGGGAAATTGCTGGGATAACAGCCCAATGGAACGGTTCTTCAGAAGCCTGAAAACAGAGTGGGTACCGGATAATGGCTACGCGAATTTTAGCCAAGCCAGCACGGCAATAACGAATTACATCACAGGATATTACAGCCAGCTCAGACCTCATCAATATAATGGTGGTTTGACGCCGAATGAATCAGAACGATTGTTCTGGAAAAACTCTAAAGCTGTGGCCAGTTTTTGTTGACCACTACATATGCGTTCCCCGCCTCGTAATAAGTACCCTGTTCAATGGCATCAATCTTTACAGCCTCCTCAATCAGCGAGGTATTAATAGCTTTTTCAGCAGAGACAACCATGTGTGTTTCAGAGTCTAAATGGCTAAACACTTCAAATACTTTCATAACGCATTCCTTATTAACAAAAAAAATAGTTCTACTTTTCAGGAAACAGTTTAATCCATTCCCTCCACTTCAACGACTGAGGAACAGGCCCATTAACACTTGCTCTCATTCGATTCATTCTGATAGCCGGAATACCTAAGCTTTCAGGGCTTTTAAGTTTCTTAACATAAGTACATCTACACCCTTCATGAAAAGGAGGTAGTAATTCGGGAGCGGAGAGAGGAATAAGCAACCCGTCGCGTTCCCCACACTTATGGCAGGTATTGTAATCGAGAGTAGCTACAATTTCGTACCCTTCAACAATATCTTCATCTTTCACAGAACGCCCTCACATACAAAAAAACGTTTAAATATCTTTTTCATTTGTTATTCCTACTGAACCTTTCCGGTTTTCTGACAGGTTTTAAACTCTGAGGAAGAAGGGATTACACCTGTTCCATTCTCAGCAGCTTTAAGTTCCTTCCCATCCTTAATAAGATAGAGGAATGGGTATTCAGCCAATGCACTTTGCGCCCACACCTGAACAGAGCCTACAGAGCCATAAAGAACAGAGCTTGAGACTGTGTAACCACGGTCAGCCACTGGAACTACAAAGAAGATTTTGTAGAAGTGGTGTTCAACCTGAAAGGAAACATCAGCACCACATGAATAGTTACCTACATCTTCCTTAGTTAGAAATGATTTAGCAGTTTTATCAATATGTTCACTATCCAGCTTTTCACCAGCAGCTCGAATAGAACACCCACTAAGAAGCCCTGCAATTAAAGCAGCTACAATTAGTTTCTTCATGCTTAGCCCTGTTTGTTATTGATAGTATTATTAATGGTTACAGGTGCTTTATCTGTATTCAGCGTATTAAGAGGGCTATCAATCTTCATCGTAGCATCTGGTGTATTTAGTGTAATTGACTTATCTAAGTCCCATGCAGAGCCTGTAGCAAGGTCTACACCACCACATATAATGACACCGCAAAGAACATCACCCCATAGCCAGCCATTCAGATTATCATTGATTGTAGAAGTGATAGGTGTACTGGTAGCTGTTCGACGTAAGCTCACTGTGTAAGGTGCATCACCACGCTTTAAATTCACTGTAGCAGGTGCAACACCATCAGCCACTTCTGCACCATCAGCATTACGGATAGAGTAAAGAGCGGGTGCATTAGTCTTAATGGCTACAGGCTGTGTTTTACCATCCACGATTAAGCAGCATCCAGACAAAGAAGAAGCCAGTACAGCAGCACCAACTAAAGACGCCATAAATTTGATTTTCATTGCTTGTGCTTTCCTAAAATATAAATATAAATTATTTTGCTATCATCACTAACTTTTATTTTATTTCTTCACACGTATATTGAACATCAGCAAAATTGTTTTTTAAATCTAGCGTTTGTGTGGTCAGATAATATTTATTAACCTTGGCCTTATCATCGGAATTTAAAACATTAAACATATTGTTTTTAGAATCAGGAGGAGTAACAGTAAAGAATGTAAATACCACTTCATCGTCGTTAGCATTCTTACCACCTGCTGAGGCCTTACCTACATATGCCCCTGTGTAATCCTGTGATTGCACTCCCTCATGTTCATAACGACTATCAGGAACATCATTTTTAGCAATCACAAAGCCATTCTGTGAAACGGAAATAAACTCATACATTCCGATTGTAGGTAATCCGCCGTTAAGGTCTTTATCAGTTGTAACCACATCATCGACAGTTACGCTCTGACCACCTGAACATTTATAATGAGTCGTGCTGTGGTCTGTTATGTCATTCCATTCAGTGAAAGGGACTAAATCAGAAGCAGCATAGTTAGCTTCTACTTCTGGTGTTTTGTGATTGGCTTTAACTACAGGGGCCGCATTGCTGGTAGTATCTGAACACTTAGCCGCTGTGAAAGCACAAGCACCCAAGAACAGAGCGCCACAAACGCCAGTTCTAACTACAAAGAATTTACGAAACATACAAGCTCTCTTAGTCTGCTAAGCGGTCTATTTTATCGTCTGAACGCAAAATAAACTTGCGATTCTCTTTAACTAAATATTAAATATCCCTTCTAAACCCTCTGTAAGCCCCGCTATTCGTTTTGTTATTAACAGGGCTACCAGAGTATTCATTTATAAATTAAGCCTGTGTAGTGGCTTCTGGTGAAGTTTCAAAAGCTTCTACAAGGTCTGCTGCTAATTGATTACCTTTTCCTTTCAGGTCAATAAGACGGTCTAAATCTTCTTTTTCTACAGTCTCATTAGCAGTAATAATTTCTTTCATACGCGTTAAGAAGTCGCTTATCTCCTGCTCTGATTCTTCCTGTAACTGTCTCTTTGATTTCTTTACTGGTACTTCTGTTGCAGCATGTTCATCTTTGATTAATTCTGCAATATCACCCATAGAAGCTTTAAGTTCATTTGCAATTCTATCTTGAGCCTCTAGAAGCTTAATCTCTGTCATTTCTGAAAAAACAGTATGCAGAATATCAGGTGCTTTTTCCTTGCAGCATTTCAGCAGCAAATCAAAAAACTGCTTCTGCTCACGTGTGATGCTTACACCCTCGGCTTCTTTCCTAGCCCTAAGCTCTGCTGCTTCCTTTTCAGTTTTAGCTGTTTCTTCTTCTGCAACCTTACGGGCAAGAGCCTTACCTTCTGCTTCTGTTCTCCCTAAATGCCAGTGCTGAAGTTGCACATTTGCCAGCTTTAATTCCTTCTCTTTTGTCACATAATTAAAGATGGCGCTCTGTGGTAGCTTAGGTGTTTTATCACCTTTGATATAAGGAGCAAACTTAACAGCCTCTTTGATACGGTCAGAAACATTTTCTTTCCCATTCTTATTACCTAATACATCAATATCAATACCAGCTTCTTTGATTACCTTTGCTACATCTTCAAATCTTGCGTTCATTCTCAATCTCTCTTGCTTGCTGTTTACATAACTGGGAAGCAAATGTTGCGCTTATATATCTTCTTAAGAAAGCGCTTATTAATCACAAAGCACAAATACATTAAATAGTGATGCATAAATAGCCCTTGATAACAAATGATTAACCAGAGGCGTATATTTTATCTCCATGAAAACTAACGGATAAATACGGATGAACACGGATTGTTCGTATACATATGTTTAACCCATTTAACGCGATGAGATAACACCTGTAATTATATGTAAGGCAGCTAAGAACATGCTCACAAGGCTATATTCTGCCTGAATTAGCACAAATAGCTTAAATATCGCGGTGTTTATTACGCTTACTCACGTAAGCAGCCACTGAAAGGAAGAACTAATAACCAACTGCATTAATGCATCTCTCACCAAAAGGTTAAACATCACAAGATGTACAGGCCACATCACATAGCTAGCGGGAATAATAAGAAGCTCTGCTTCTGTATGAGTCCTTCACATAGCATCACGTCGCTCGTACAGAAGCAGAGCTTCTTACTGTTGCACACACGTAGCACACAATCTTGTGCACACTCACACACAAGTTATTGTTTTATATGGATGAAGGTAGATTGATATAATCTTTAACGGTTTTCTCTTTCCACTCAGTGTTAGCTTCAAAGAAAGATTTCTTGCAGCCTCTAACGTTGTATTAGGGAATGCTGCTAATTCTTTCTGTATCGACGTATAAGCCACTTTCTCAGATTGGCTAGGTTTGCATTGCCTCACCCATTACAGGGGCTTGTGGAGCGTCCTGTGAAGCCGTCCCTAACATCATGTTCAACTTAACAATCTTACTTTCATTGATCAGGCTGTCACGACACTTTGTTAACATCGCCTTCATTGATTGTAGCGGGGCTTCAAATTGTGAAAGTTCCACGTAACGCAATGTCATTTTCGTAGCTCGTTTTTGGGCTTCCTGCACATCGTAGGTTTGAAGATGGATCGTTAGCATTCCTCCATCGTGGCGCTTTCTCCAGATGTACCCTTTCCCCTTCACTAATGTTGTGTACTGAATGTGTACCGTTTGTGTATTCATCGCTCATGCCTTGCTACGTCTGGTTTCTATGGCGATTACTCTACATCCCTTGCTACATCTGGCTTTAGCGTCAACGTGCTAAAAATCAAATGTGCATCCTGCTAGATTTTGCCCATCTCCCACGATGGGCTTTTTTTTGTCCTTCACTCACCTCTGCACTCGACTGGCTGCAAAACTCAGTACCTCTTCCCTGCTATACAACAAATAATATTGCACAAGATACTGTGACTCTCTTCAAGTCGAAATATCCACAGCAATGCTATTACTATTCCACCGTCTTTTATGAGGTGATCAAATAATGAACGCATTGGAACTGCAGGCTATCCGCCATATTTTTGCTATGACGGTGGAAGAAAGCGCGATGTATATCTCGCGTGATAATAATGTTGCCGCATGGCAACAATGGGAAAATGGCGAAAGGGAAATCCCGGAGTACATCGCGCACATTTGTAAAGAAATGAAAGCCAGACGGAAAGTAAGAATTAATGCAGTTATCGACAAAATTAATAACCGCATTGGTAATAACACTATGCGTTTTTTCCCCGATCTGAACTCATTTCAGACGGTTTATCACCACAACGATTTCCTCGACTGGAAAATCTATCAATCGGCTGCTGTTGAGCTCTACGCTCACGACCTTGAGCGTTTGTGTTAAGCATTTACAACGCCATACCAATTTAGCCTCTTCGCTGAGTAACACATTATGAAAAACACCTATTTCTCCACTGCGATAGGGCTGTACTTTAATTACCTGGTCCACGGCATGGGGGTCATTCTGATGAGCCTCAATATGTCTTCGCTTGAACACCAGTGGCAAACCAACGCCGCGGGCGTCTCGATCGTTATTTCCTCGCTGGGCATCGGTCGTTTAAGTGTCTTATTAATGGCTGGCATGCTCTCCGATCGCTATGGCCGCCGACCGTTTATTATTTTCGGCATGATCTGCTACCTGATTTTCTTTGTTGGCATCATCAATACGCATAGTATTTTTATCGCCTATGCCTTTGGCTTTCTGGCGGGAATGGCCAACAGTTTTCTCGATGCCGGAACCTATCCCAGCCTGATGGAGGCGTTTCCCCGATCGCCCAGTACAGCCAATATATTAATAAAAGCCTTCGTCTCCAGCGGCCAGTTTCTGCTTCCTATGATTATCAGTTTGTTGGTGTGGGCCGAGCTTTGGTTTGGCTGGTCCTTCCTGCTGGCGGCCGCCATTATGATAATCAACGGCGTGTTTTTGTTTCGCTGTCGCTTCCCGGCGCATCCAGGAAATCAAACTTCCATCAAGGCATTACCTGCTAAACGGGAAACCCAACAATCTGAACATCGTTGTTCGATTCTCGATCTTGCCTGTTACACTCTGTATGGCTATATCGCCATGGCGACATTTTATCTGGTAAGTCAGTGGCTGGCGCAGTACGGACAGTTTGTTGCTGGCATGCCTTATACGTTATCTATCAAATTGTTAAGCATTTACACCTGCGGCTCTTTGCTGTGCGTATTGATTACTGCTCCACTGGCGCGCAAAGCGGAACGCGCGACATTGTTGTTGATGCTGTACACCTTTATTTCATTTATTGCGCTGCTGGTGGTTTGCCTGCACCCGACACCCTACGTGGTTATCACCTTTGCGTTTGTCATTGGATTTTCTTCAGCCGGAGGCGTGGTGCAAATCGGTTTAACGCTGATGGCGGCACGCTTTCCACATGCAAAGGGTAAAGCGACCGGCATTTACTACAGCGCGGGCAGCATTGCGACTTTCACCATTCCGCTGATCACAGCAAGAATCTCTGAGACCAGCATTGCTCATATCATGTGGTTTGATGCCGGTATCGCCGCGGTCGGTTTCCTGTTGGCGCTGTTTATTGGGTATCGCAGCCGCGCCGCATTAAAACATCAACTAAAAATGGCGACGGTCGCAGAATAACGGGGATGCAATATTGTTCATCCCTTCTGCAACATAATTGGCTGCCCTTTTAAATTATCAGCGAAAAGTCATCAGGAAGAATTAAATTCACAGTTTAAGATGCAAAATACCTGGTAAGTTAAACGCCATGCTATGTAGGTAATGTGTCTACTGAACGGTATATTAAGCACAAGGTCGCCGAAATTTAAAAATATCGTCAAGCACGAAATAATTTTAAAATCCGCAAGGAGTTGTGAAAATGTCTCAAAACAAGACCTTTAACACGCCATTTCTTCTGGCGATAATCTGTATTTATTTAAGTTATTTTCTCCACGGCATTAGCGTCATTACGCTGGCGCAAAATATGACGTCTCTCGCAGAAAAGTTCTCCACCGACAATGCCGGGATTGCCTATTTAATTTCAGGCATTGGTTTGGGGCGACTGGTGAGTATTTTATTCTTTGGTGTGCTCTCAGATAAGTTTGGCCGCCGGGCGATCATTCTGTTAGGCGCTATTCTGTATATGCTGTTTTTCTTCGGTATTCCCGCCAGCCCTAATCTGCTGATTGCCTTTATTCTGGCTGTTTGCGTTGGCGTGGCTAACTCGGCGCTGGATACCGGTGGCTATCCGGCATTAATGGAATGCTTCCCCAAAGCATCAGGATCGGCTGTTATCCTGGTTAAAGCGATGGTCTCGTTCGGGCAGATGCTCTACCCCATTGTCGTCAGCACCATGCTGCTCAACCACATCTGGTACGGCTATGCGGTCATTATCCCCGGCGTACTGTTCGTCGTTATCACCCTGATGCTGTTAAAAAGCCGCTTTCCCAGCCAGATGGTGGATGCCGGTATCGCCAAAGAGCTGCCACAGATGAACAGCAAACCGTTGGTCTGGCTGGAAGGCGTCGCTTCCGTGATGTTCGGTGTCGCGGCGTTTTCAACCTTTTACGTCATCGTGGTCTGGATGCCGAAATACGCCATGGCGTTTGCCGGCATGGCGGAAGCCGACGCCCTGAAAACGATCTCTTACTACAGTATGGGATCGTTGGTCTGCGTATTTATTTTTGCCGCCCTGCTGAAGAAAATGGTTCGACCGATATGGGCAAATGTGTTTAACGCCGCGCTGGCAACCATCACCGCAGCGGTCATCTATTTATATCCCTCTCCGCTGGTGTGTAACGCCGGTTCATTTCTGATTGGTTTCTCTGCCGCTGGCGGTATTTTACAGCTTGGCGTCTCGGTGATGTCAGAGTTTTTCCCCAGGAGCAAAGCCAAAGTCACCAGTGTTTATATGATGATGGGTGGCGTAGCCAATTTTATTATCCCATTAATCACCGGATACCTTTCTAACATTGGCCTGCAATACATCATTTTGCTGGACTTTGCATTTGCTCTGCTGGCCTTCATCACCGCCATCATCGTCTTTATTCGTTACTACCGCGTATTTGATATTCCCAAAAATGATGTGCGGTTGGGCGAACGTTATTTTCAATAAATTGTTTAGAAGGAGTATCAAATGGACGTAACTGCTAAATATGAACTGATTGGCTTAATGGCCTACCCTATCAGACATAGTCTGTCACCAGAAATGCAAAACAAGGCATTAGAAAAAGCGGGACTACCTTTTACCTACATGGCATTTGAAGTCGATAACTCAACGTTTGCCAATGCCATTGCCGGACTGAAAGCGTTGAAGATGCGCGGCACCGGGGTCTCTATGCCCAATAAGCAGTTGGCATGTGAATATGTTGATGAATTGACCCCTGCGGCCAAACTGGTCGGCGCAATCAATACCATCGTGAACGATGATGGTTACCTGCGCGGTTACAATACCGATGGCACCGGTCATATTCGCGCCATTAAAGAAAGCGGCTTCGATATTAAAGGTAAAACCATGGTACTGTTGGGCGCGGGCGGCGCATCGACAGCCATTGGCGCGCAGGCGGCCATTGAAGGCATCAAAGAAATTAAGCTGTTTAACCGTAAAGATGAATTCTTTGAAAAGGCGCAGGCATTCGCCAAACGCGTCAATGAAAACACCGATTGCGTCGTGACCGTTATCGATCTCGCCGATCGGCAAGCATTTGCCGATGCCCTCGCCAGCGCGGATATTCTGACCAACGGCACAAAAGTCGGCATGAAGCCGCTGGACAACGAATCTCTCGTGACCGACGTTTCCCTGCTGCGCCCGGAGCTGCTGGTGACTGAATGCGTTTATAACCCGCATATGACCAAATTATTGCAACAGGCGCAACTTGCGGGTTGCAAAACAATTGATGGTTACGGCATGTTGTTATGGCAAGGGGCTGAACAGTTCAAACTCTGGACCGGGAAAGATTTCCCACTGGAGTATGTGAAACAGGTTATGGGTTTTGCAGCCTGACGGGCACGCATTTGTAATATATTTAAAGGGTAATCAATGAAAACCGTAACCGTAAGAAACCTCGTCATTGGCGAGGGTGCGCCGAAGATCATTGTCTCGCTGATGGGTATAGACATCGCCACGGTAAAAAGCGAAGCGCTGGCCTATCGCGAAGCAGATTTCGACATTCTGGAATGGCGAGTTGACCATTTCAGCGATGTCTCTTCCACAGATGCCGTGCTGGAAGCGGCTCGCGCCATCCGCGATGTGATAGCGGACAAACCGCTACTTTTCACCTTCCGCAGCGCCAAAGAAGGCGGTGAACAGGCACTGTCTGTCGAAAACTATATTGCACTTAACCGTGCAGCAGTAGACAGCGGTCTGGTGGATATGATCGACCTGGAGCTTTTCACCGGTGATGAGCTGGTTAAAGCGACCGTCGAACATGCCCACGCGAAAAATGTCAGCGTGATTATGTCGAATCATGATTTCCATAAGACACCAGCCGCAGAGGAGATCATCCAGCGTCTGCGTAAAATGCAGGAACTTGGCGCGGATATTCCTAAAATCGCCCTGATGCCGCAAAACAAAACGGATGTGCTGACACTGTTGGGCGCTACGCTGGAAATGCAAGAGCGCTATGCGGACCGGCCGATAATTACCATGTCGATGGCTAAAACTGGGGTGATTTCACGTCTCTCCGGCGAGGTTTTCGGTTCAGCAGCCACCTTTGGCGCCGTTAAAAAAGCGTCGGCCCCGGGACAAATTTCGGTCGCCGATCTGCGTACTGTATTAACAATATTGCATCAGGCTTAATAGCAGAATATATCCACATCACTATTAGCAATGCCCTGCCCCAGATATTCGCTTAACCACGAATATCTGGCTGGCAGCTAAGCCTGATTAAATTAACTCACAATATTATTGTCGACTATAGCGACAGGTAGTCGCACGCATATAATCTGGAGTTTATATGAAATTTCTAAGACCAAACCGTATCGATGGTCGGGTACCTGTATTATCCGCAGCAGAAGCCATTAATTATATTCCTGATGAAGCAACCCTCTGCGTATTAGGCGCAGGCGGTGGTATTCTTGAAGCAACCACATTAATTAATGCATTGGCAGAAAAATACAAAAATACGCAATCACCACGTAATTTATCATTAATTAGCCCAACGGGTTTAGGCGACCGCGCCGACCGCGGAATCAGCCCGCTGGCGCAGGAAGGTTTAGTCAAATGGGCGCTCTGCGGCCACTGGGGACAATCGCCACGAATCTCCGACCTGGCTGAGCAGAATAAAATCGCTGCCTATAACTATCCTCAGGGCGTATTGACCCAAGCTCTGCGAGCATCAGCAGCCCACCAGCCTGGCATTCTGAGTGATATCGGCATCGGTACGTTTGTCGATCCTCGCCAACAGGGCGGCAAACTGAATGAGGTGACGACCGAAGATCTGATCAAACTGGTGGAAATCGATAACAAAGAGTACCTCTATTATAAAGCCATTGCGCCAAACATCGCGTTTATTCGCGCCACGACCTGCGATAGCGAAGGCTACGCCACCTTTGAAGATGAAGTGATGTATCTCGATGCGCTGGTGATTGCTCAGGCCGTACACAACAACGGCGGCATCGTCATGATGCAGGTGCAAAAAATGGTGAAGAAAGCCACGTTGCATCCGAAAGCGGTGCGTATTCCGGGCTATCTGGTCGATATTGTGGTCATCGACCCCGACCAAACCCAACTGTACGGTGGCGCGCCGGTTAACCGTTTTATTTCCGGCGATTTTGTCCTCGATGACAGCCAGCAAACAGCCCTGCCGCTTAACCAGCGTAAACTGGTGGCCAGACGCGCGCTGTTCGAAATGCGTAAAGGCGCGGTCGGCAACGTTGGCGTGGGCATCGCCGACGGGATTGGCCTTGTCGCACGCGAAGAAGGTTGTGCCGACGATTTTATTCTGACGGTCGAAACCGGCCCGATTGGCGGCATTACGTCTCAGGGCATCGCGTTTGGCGCCAACGTCAACACCCGCGCCATTCTGGATATGACCTCCCAGTTTGACTTCTACCACGGCGGCGGGCTGGATGTGTGTTATTTAAGTTTTGCTGAAGTGGATCGGCACGGCAATGTCGGCGTACATAAATTCAATGGCAAAATCATGGGCACCGGCGGTTTTATCGATATTAGCGCCACCTCCAAGAAAATTATTTTTTGCGGCACGTTAACTGCCGGAAGTTTGAAAACGGAAGTTGCCGACGGCAAGTTAAATATCGTGCAGGAAGGTCGGGTGAAAAAATTCGTTAACGAATTACCTGAAGTCACGTTCAGTGGAAAAATTGCCCTTGAGCGTGGTCTCGATGTGCGTTACATCACCGAACGCGCTGTATTTACGTTAAAAGAAGATGGCCTCCATTTAGTTGAAATTGCGCCAGGGGTCTCTTTGCAGGAAGACATTCTCGACAAAATGGACTTCACTCCGATTATTTCCCCAGACCTGAAACTGATGGACGAAAGATTATTTATCGATGCCTCGATGGGCTTTGTATTACCCGACGCAGCCAATTAAAAGGAGTACCCTGATGGACTTTTCATTAACTGAAGAACAAGAACTGTTGCTTTCCAGCATTCGCGAACTGATTACCAGCAATTTCCCGGAAGAGTATTTCCGCACCTGCGATCAGACGGCGACTTACCCGAAGGAATTTATGCGAGCTCTTGCGGACAACGGTATTTCGATGCTGGGCGTTCCGGAAGAGTTTGGCGGCATCCCGGCTGATTACGTCACCCAGATGCTGGCGCTGATGGAAGTGTCAAAATGTGGCGCGCCCGCATTTTTGATCACCAATGGTCAGTGCATCCACAGCATGCGACGTTTTGGCTCCGCCGAGCAGCTGCGTAAAACGGCAGAAAGCACCATGGAAACGGGCGATCCAGCGTATGCGCTGGCATTAACCGAACCGGGAGCAGGCTCCGACAATAACAGCGCCACCACCAGCTATACCCGCAAAAACGGCAAGGTGTATCTCAACGGGCAAAAAACATTTATCACCGGCGCTAAAGAGTATCCGTACATGCTGGTACTGGCTCGCGACCCGGAGCCGAAAGATCCGAAGAAAGCCTTTACGCTATGGTGGGTGGATTCAAAGAAACCTGGCATTAAGGTTAACCCACTGCATAAAATCGGCTGGCACATGTTAAGCACCTGCGAAGTCTATCTTGATAACGTTGAAGTGGACGAAAGCGATATGGTCGGCGAAGAAGGCATGGGCTTCCTTAATGTAATGTACAACTTTGAAATGGAACGCCTGATCAACGCCGCGCGCAGCACGGGTTTTGCCGAATGCGCCTTCGAAGATGCCGCTCGTTACGCTAACCAACGCATCGCATTTGGTAAGCCAATTGGTCATAACCAGATGATCCAGGAAAAACTGGCTCTGATGGCAATAAAAATCGAAAACATGCGTAATATGGTGCTGAAGGTCGCCTGGCAGGCCGATCAGGAACAGTCGCTGCGCACAAGTGCGGCGCTGGCAAAACTGTATTGTGCACGTACGGCAATGGAAGTGATTGACGACGCAATTCAGATTATGGGCGGACTGGGTTACACCGATGAAGCACGCGTATCCCGATTCTGGCGCGATGTCCGCTGTGAGCGCATTGGCGGTGGTACCGATGAAATCATGATTTACGTCGCGGGTCGCCAAATCCTGAAAGATTATCAAAATAAGTAAGCGGTATAACTGACCGGATAGCGCGGATGCGCTATCCGGGACGGTGCGGGGGAATCAGACTTCAGGCATCAGGCATTCTTGCTCAGCAAGGTTATTTTTAAACTGCCTACGATAATCGCTGGGAGTACATCCCACATGCCGCTGAAAAAGTTTGGCAAAATGATCGACGTTTTCATACCCTACCCGCCACGAAATTTCCGCCAACGAGGCCTCGGTATTAGTCAGGGAAAATTTTGCCTCCGTCATTCGTCGCTGAATAACATAATTGATGGGTGAAATACGATACTCCTTGGTAAATTCATGGCAGATATAGCTCACGCTGGCGCGGAATTTTTTAGATAACTGTTCGAGAGTGATTTTTTCGCGGAAATTGTTATTTAAATAGACCAGTACATCTTTAATTAAGACATCTTTTTTAATATATCCTTGTTCAGAGCGGTAAGCATTTTTAAAGTTTTCGTAATATAACACGGTTAATGCATACGCGAATGCGTCATAAGCGGAAGAAGTCAGGTTGTTCTTGCTCTGCGGGAGCATCACCCCCAGTTCATTAAAAATACTCTTAATAACCTCTTTACCCTGACTGACGTTAATGACCGGACACGAGTGCGTCTGCAATAGCTGATTATCCTGCCAGCCTTTAAACCGGAAACCGTAGAGCGCGCAGGTGTAAGTGGTAGCCGGTGCGCTGGTATCAGATGCAACCGCATGTAATCGCCCTTGTTCAATCACCACAATGTCCCCGGCATGCGCGACATACAGCGAAGAGTCGATGATTAATCTTGCAACCCCCTTTTTAACATAGATAAGCTCCGTTTCATTATCATGAACATGATGGCCGGATTCCCAGTTAGGATCATCGCTAATGACGAATCGGGAAAGTCTCGGCGTTTTCCCCTGCTCAAAAAGGGTCTCCATGGCATTATCAAAGCAGCGTTGATACATGACAACCTCCACCTAAAGGCAGTAATTTTGCGAATAATTAATATCAGAAAGCGAAAACAATAATGATGTTATACAACGTTATTCCTTGCTGGCGAAACAAAATTATTTGCGTCGACTGCAAGATGATACCTCCTGCCCCGTCGCGCTGTTCTCCACGATTATTTCCGTTTTATAAATATTGATAAGAGTAAATGTTATTAATTCAACATTAACAATTTACATATCAGAAACAAATTAAGCGTAGAAACGATAAAAAACAGGATGCATTTCGCAATTATCCTTCCCTGGTGTGTTTGCTATTTTTTTTCTTCAGTACACAACCCCGAACTCTCGTTTATGAAACAAGCATTCCCGCCGCACTTTTTTTTGCAAGATTGTTGGGAATGAAAACAGATTGCCCCGTCGAAAACAGTCCCCTCTCTGCCGCACACTATTTTCAGTTAATTTTCCCTACTGTGGATGACTGGAGATGCCATGAAAATAATAACCTGCTTTAAGTTGGTGCCTGAAGAACAGGACATTGTTGTTACCCCACAGCGTTCGCTTAACTTTGACCGGGCCGACGCCAAAATCAGCCAGTTTGATCTGAATGCGATTGAGGCCGCGGCGCAACTGAGTACGGAGGGTGATGAAATCGTCGCTTTAACCGTGGGCGGCTCGCTACTGCAAAATTCCAAAGTGCGTAAAGACGTGCTGTCGCGTGGACCGGACAGTTTGTTCATGGTGCAGGATCCACAGCTGGAGCATTCATTGCCCCGCGACACCGCTCAGGCGCTGGTCTACGCGGCCAAAAATATGAATTTCGACCTGATGCTGTTCGGAGAAGGATCGGGGGATATCTACGCCCAACAGGTTGGCTTACTGGTTGGCGAACTGTTGCAACTCCCGGTGATTAGCGCCGTCAGCAACATCCAACGTAATGGCGACCGCATTGTGGTTGAGCGTACTCTGGAAGATGAAGTCGAAGTGATTGACCTGCCGCTCCCCGCTGTACTCTGCGTAACCTCGGATATCAACACGCCGCGTATTCCCTCAATGAAAGCCATTCTCGGCGCGGGTAAAAAGCCCGTCACAACATGGCAAGCCAGCGATATTGGCTGGACGCCGGCGTCACCGTTAGCGGAACTGGTAAGCCTTACGGTACCGCCACAAACAGAACGTAAGAACATCATTCTGGAAAATGACTCGGCTGAAGCCATTGCCGAACTGGCGGAACACCTGAAAAAAGCCCTGAACTAAGCTCAACGGAGAGAAATTATCATGAGTAAATTAGCTAACGTATGGGTGTTCAGCGATAACGTAGAACGCTACGCAGAATTAATGGCCGGCGCGCGTCAGTGGGGTGAACACGTCCATCTTATTGTACAAGGCAGCGAACAAGCTAATCAGGTTAAACCTCTGGGTGCCGATGAGATAATCGTGCTCGAAGCCCCCTCCGGTTTACAGCGTGTTGAAAATTACGCCGAAACCATTGCAGCGCAGATGCAAGAACACGCCGGAATGCTGTTGATGCCCGCTACAAAGCGCGCGAAATCACTTGGGGCACGGTTAAGCATCCAACTCAATGCCGCAATGGTGAACGACGCAATATCGGTGACGCTTGAGGATGACACCGTGTTCGCAGAGCACCGCATGTATGGTGGTCTGGCATTCGGCAAAGAAAAAATCAAAAGCGCGCTGGCAATTATCACGCTAGCCCCAGGGGTGCTTGAACCCGTAGCGGAAAACGCATCGCACACCTGTCCTGTTGTCTCGGCAGCTTACATCGCACCGCTTCATGAAATTATGTGCCAGGAACGTCGCGCCAAATCCGTGAGCAGCGTGGACCTCAGTAAAGCCAAACGTGTGGTTGGCGTGGGGCGCGGCCTGGTTGCGCAACACGATCTGGAGATGGTGCACCAGTTGGCATCGGTACTGGGTGCAGAAGTGGGCTGTTCACGCCCGATTGCCGAAGGCGAAAACTGGATGGAGCGCGAACGCTACATTGGCGTTTCTGGTGTGTTACTGAAATCAGACCTTTACCTCACGTTAGGCATCTCAGGACAAATTCAACACATGGTCGGCGGTAACGGCGCGAAAGTCATTGTCGCTATCAATAAAGACAAAAAAGCCCCTATTTTCAATTACGCCGATTACGGCCTGGTAGGCGATATCTACAAAGTTGTTCCGGCCCTTATCGAACATCTCAGCCGCTAACCCCCCATTTAACGCACATCTCCCGCTGCTTCGCGGCGGGAAAGGAGCATAAAGCATGTCAGATGAAAAATTCGATGCCATTGTGGTCGGTGCTGGCGTGGCGGGTACAGTTGCAGGCTACGTTATGGCGCAGGCCGGACTGGACGTGCTGGTCATCGAACGCGGAAACAGTGCGGGCAGTAAAAATATGACCGGTGGGCGACTCTATGCGCATAGTCTGGAACGCATCATGCCGGGATTCGCGCAGGAAGCACCACTCGAACGTAAAGTGACCCGCGAAAAAATATCCTTCCTGACCGAAGAGAGCGCCGTAACGCTCGACTTTCATCGGGATAAAGACAACGCGCCAGCGCAGGATTCTTACACCGTGTTGCGCAACCGACTTGATCCCTGGCTGATGGAAAAAGCAGAACAGGCCGGCGCGCAGTTCATCCCCGGCGTACGCGTCGATGCGCTGATCCGCGAAGGTAATAAGGTCACCGGCGTGCAAGCTGGTGACGAT
Organism: Citrobacter sp. W9; assembly: GCF_026719375.1. Taxonomy (NCBI): domain Bacteria; kingdom Pseudomonadati; phylum Pseudomonadota; class Gammaproteobacteria; order Enterobacterales; family Enterobacteriaceae; genus Citrobacter; species Citrobacter sp. W9. The sequence goes on from NZ_JAPPTE010000021.1 coordinate 18,799, forward strand.
ATCCTGGAAGCCAATATTGTCATCCTGGCCGATGGCGTCAACTCAATATTAGGACGGTCGCTGGGGATGGTCCCTCCCTCTTCTGCTCACCACTATGCCGTTGGCGTAAAGGAGTTGATCGGCTTACCTCCGGCTGTGATTGCAGATCGATTCAACCTCTCAGGCGATGAAGGCGCAGCCTGGCTGTTTGCTGGTTCACCGTCTGATGGACTGATGGGGGGAGGCTTTCTGTATACCAACCAGGACTCGGTCTCTCTGGGGCTGGTATGCGGGCTGGGGAATATTGCTCACGCAACGAAAAGTATTCCACAAATGCTGGAAGACTTTAAGCAACACCCGACTATTCGTCCACTGATTGCGGGAGGAGAACTGCTGGAGTATTCCGCACATATGGTACCGGAAGGCGGTCTGGCAATGGTACCCAAACTGGTTGATGACGGCGTAATGATCGTCGGCGATGCCGCGGGTTTCTGTCTGAATCTGGGTTACACGGTGCGTGGTATGGATTTAGCAATAGCCTCCGCAGAAGCCGCCGCCCAAACCGCCATTGCAGCCAAAGAACGCCAGGACTTCTCTGCCAGCAGCCTGATGGACTACAAACGCGCCCTCGAACAGGGCTGTGTGATGCGTGATTTACAGCATTTTCGCAAGATCCCGGCGCTGATGGAAAACCCGCGCCTGTTCACCCAATACCCTCGCATGGTCGCAGATATCATGAACGATATGTTCACCGTTGACGGACGCCCGAACCAACCGATTCGTAAGATGATGATGTCCCATGCGAAGAAAATTGGGTTGATGAACTTACTGAAAGACGGCATCAAGGGGGCAACTGCGCTATGAGTCAGGACAATACCGTTAACGTCGACGTCAAGCTGGGCGTCAATAAATTCAATGTCGATGAAGGTCACCCGCACATTATTCTGGCCGAACATCCCGATCTGAATGAATTTCGCAAACTGCTGAAGGCCTGTCCCGCCGGACTGTATAAGCAGGACGAGAGTGGGAATATTCATTTTGATTCTGCTGGCTGCCTGGAGTGTGGCACCTGTCGGGTGCTGTGCGGCGATACGATCCTCGAACAATGGGAGTATCCGGCAGGAACATTTGGCATTGATTTTCGCTACGGCTAACGGATTGAGCCGTTGTACCCCGGATCGGCCTCCACGGCCAATCCGGTCAGACGTATGCCGATATTATCCAGGGAATAACGAATGAGTATCACACTAACGTTTAACGCCGAACGTCGCGATGCCTGGCGACAACAAGGTTTATGGGGAGATGCTTCGCTTGGCGATTACTGGAACCAAACAGCCAGAGCCATGCCGGATAAAATCGCCGTGGTTGATAATCATGGCGCTTCATATACCTACGCCGCACTCGACGGTGCCGCCAGCAGTCTGGCGAGCTGGTTTTTAGCCTGCGGTATTCAACCCGGCGATCGCGTCGCTTTCCAGTTGCCTGGCTGGTGCGAATTTACCATTATTTATCTGGCCTGCCTGAAAACTGGAGCCGTTTCCGTCCCGTTACTACCCGCCTGGCGCGAAGCGGAGTTAGTATGGGTATTAAATAAATGTAAAGCGAAGATTTTTTTCGCACCTACCCTGTTTAAACAAACCCGGCCGGTCGATTTGATCCTCCCCTTACAAACCCAGTTACCGCATCTGCAACAGATTGTTGCCGTGGATAAACTGGCGCCGGCAACCACCTCGCAGGCACTCAGCCAACTGCTTTTAGCACCGCCGTTAAATCAAACGATTAACGTTCACGCGGATGAACTGGCAGCGGTACTGTTTACCTCCGGAACCGAGGGAATGCCGAAAGGCGTAATGTTAACCCACAACAATATCCTTGCCAGCGAACGCGCCTACTGCGCCCGTCTCAATCTCACCTGGCAAGATGTGTTTTTAATGCCCGCGCCGCTTGGACATGCTACCGGTTTTCTGCATGGCGTTACCGCACCGTTTTTAATCGGCGCACGCAGCGTGTTGTTGGATATTTTTACCCCAGACGCCTGTCTCGATCTGCTGGAGCAACAGCACTGCACCTGCGTACTCGGCGCAACGCCATTTGTCTATGACATGTTGTGTCGCATGGAAAAACGCGCCTGCGATCTCTCATCGCTACGCTTTTTTTTATGCGGAGGCACCACCATTCCGCAAAAGATTGCCCGTGACTGCCAACGGCTCGGCATTAAATTGTTAAGCATTTATGGTTCAACGGAGAGCTCGCCGCATGCGCTGGTCAATCTCGATGATTCACCTTCCCGCATGATGACCACCGACGGCTATGCTGCTGCAGGGGTCGAAATTAAAGTCGTCGATGAAGCGCGCAATACCCTGCCTGCAGGAGTAGAAGGTGAAGAGGCCTCGCGTGGCCCCAATGTTTTTATGGGCTACCTCGATGAACCCGAACTGACCGCCCGCGCGCTGGATAAAGAGGGGTGGTATTACAGTGGCGACTTATGCCGAATGGACGACGCGGGATACATCAAAATTACCGGGCGTAAAAAAGATATTATTGTGCGCGGAGGGGAAAATATCAGCAGCCGCGAGGTAGAGGATATTCTATTGCAACATCCACGCATTCATGATGCCTGCGTTGTCGCGATGCCGGACGAACGGTTAGGTGAAAGGTCATGCGCTTATGTGGTACTAAAAGCCCCGCATCATTCGCTGTCGCTGGAATCTGTCGTCGCCTTTTTTAGCCGCAAACGTGTAGCAAAGTATAAATACCCGGAGCATATCGTGGTTGTCGAGAAGTTACCGCGCACAGCGTCCGGCAAGGTACAAAAATACCAGTTGCGTCAGGATATTATTAAACGTTTGAGCATGGAGAGTGTTGCAGGATAAAGTGCCGGATGGCGATGCTAACGCATCTTATCCGGCCTACGTTGAATAGGCCGGATAAGGCATAATGTTACTTGTTCAGTTCAGCCAGGCTCAGCCAGGTCTGTACGACGGTGTCCGGGTTCAGCGACAGACTGTCGATCCCCTCTTCCATCAGCCAGGCCGCGAAGTCTTCGTGGTCAGAAGGTCCCTGACCGCAAATACCCACGTATTTGCCCTGTTTCTTAGCAGCGCGAATCGCCATCGACAGCAGCGCTTTCACCGCGTCGTTACGCTCATCAAACAGTTCAGAAACCACACCCGAGTCACGGTCCAGGCCCAGCGCCAGCTGCGTCATGTCGTTTGAGCCGATGGAGAAGCCATCGAAGTACTCAAGGAACTGTTCTGCCAACAGGGCGTTAGACGGGATCTCGCACATCATGATGATCTTCAGGCCATTCTCGCCGCGTTTCAGCCCCTGGCGCGCCAGCTCTTCAACCACCGCTTTCGCCTGGGCAACGGTACGTACAAACGGTACCATCACTTCAACGTTAGTCAGACCCATATCGTTACGGACACGTTTCACCGCGTCACATTCCAGTGCGAAACAGTCGCGGAAGCTGTCTGAAACGTAACGGCCCGCCCCGCGGAAGCCCAGCATCGGGTTCTCTTCGTGCGGCTCATAACGCTCACCGCCGACCAGGTTAGCATATTCGTTGGACTTAAAGTCCGACATACGCACGATGACGCGTTTCGGATAAAACGCCGCACCCAGCGTCGCGATCCCTTCCGTCAGACGACCAACGTAGAATTCACGCGGAGAGTCGAAACCTTTCATCATGCCGCGGATTTCATTTTGTAGCTCAGGCGTCTGGTCATCAAACTCCAGCAGCGCACGAGGGTGCACGCCGATCATGCGGTTGATAATAAATTCCAGACGCGCAAGGCCGACACCTTCGTTTGGCAGGCAGGCAAAGTCAAAAGCCCGGTCCGGGTTGCCGACATTCATCATTACCTTCAACGGCAGATCCGGCATGGTCTCCACGCTGGAGCTCTTCACGCTGAAATCAAGCATCTCAGCGTAAACATAACCGGTATCGCCTTCGGCACAGGAGACAGTGACCTTCTCACCATCCTTCATGCGCTCGGTGGCATCGCCGCAGCCAACCACGGCAGGGATCCCCAGTTCACGGGCAATGATCGCCGCGTGACAGGTACGGCCGCCACGGTTGGTCACAATCGCCGCCGCTTTCTTCATGATCGGTTCCCAGTCCGGGTCGGTCATATCAGTCACCAGTACGTCGCCGGGTTCAATACGGTTCATTTCGCTGATGTCGTGAATAACTTTGACCGGGCCGGCGCCAATGCGGTGACCGATGGCGCGACCTTCAGCAATAATTTTACCCTGGGCGTGCAGCGTATACCGCTCCATCACCTGCCCGCGAGAACGCACGGTTTCCGGACGAGCCTGAACAATGAACAGCTTGCCGGTATGACCGTCTTTCGCCCATTCGATGTCCATCGGACGACCGTAGTGCTTCTCGATCTGTACCGCCTGCTTCGCCAGTTCCTGCACTTCATCATTGGTCAGAGAGAAAATATCGCGTTGTTCCTGCGGCACATCCTCAATGGTCACCTGCTTACCGTGTTCCTGGGTTGGCGCGTAGACCATACGGATTTTTTTCGATCCCATGGTGCGACGAACGATCGCCGGACGGTTAGCCGCCAGAGTCGGTTTGTGCACGTAGAACTCATCCGGGTTAACGGCACCCTGCACCACCATCTCGCCCAGACCCCATGCGGAAGTGATAAACACTACCTGGTCGAAACCGGATTCGGTATCGATGGAGAACATAACGCCTGAGGACGCAAGGTCAGAGCGCACCATCCGCTGGACGCCAGCAGAAAGCGCCACGCCACGGTGGTCATAGCCCTGGTGAACACGGTAAGAAATCGCGCGGTCGTTAAACAGCGAAGCAAATACGTGTTTGATAGCGACCAGGACAGCATCGAAGCCCTGGACGTTAAGGAAGGTTTCCTGCTGACCAGCAAATGACGCATCTGGCATATCTTCTGCGGTGGCGGAAGAACGCACGGCAAAAGATGCATGGGCATCGTCTGCTGACAGCTGCGCGTAGGCATCGCGGACGGCATTTTCCAGCTCCGGCTGGAAAGGAGTGTCGATAATCCACTGGCGGATTTGTGCCCCGGCTTTCGCAAGCTCGGTAACATCATCAATATCCGTTTTATCCAGCAGCTCATAAATGCGCTGGTTTACACCGCTTTGGTCCAGAAACTGGTTAAACGCATCGGCGGTTGTTGCAAAACCATTCGGTACGGAAACTCCCATACCGGAAAGGTTAGTAATCATTTCACCCAGGGAGGCATTTTTGCCCCCAACTCTGTCTACATCATTCATGCCGAGTTGGTTATACCAAAGCACCAGCGGTGACGAGCCATTGTTGGACATCGAACAATCCTTATATATGAACGAGGTTAGGAAACTCAATTTTGCGTATTTATCTTTGCATATTTACCGCGGCGAAAAAAACGGTGAATCGTTCAAGCAACTTTATTTTTTATTTTTTAAGATTGTTTCCGCATTTGCGCAAACCCGCGAGCGACACGGGATCACCACAAAAACTATCGGTATAAACATTTGTTCCGAAAAATGAAATGTACTTTTCATTAAATATAAAAATAGCGTTTCACTTTATAAAAGTGATGGCGCAATATTCGCTTCTGGCGAATTTTAATTTATGCTTTCAGAGAATTATGTCTGCCCCAGGATGAGCAAAATGGATAATGCTGTTGATCGTCACGTTTTTTATATTTCTGATGGTACGGCCATCACCGCCGAGGTATTGGGCCACGCGGTAATGTCGCAATTTCCGGTCACTATCAACAGCATTACGCTGCCGTTTGTTGAAAACGAGAGCCGCGCGCGCGCGGTTAAAGACCAGATTGACGCCATTTACCAACAAACCGGCGTGCGTCCTCTGGTGTTTTACTCCATCGTCTTGCCGGAAATCCGCTCAATCATTCTGCAAAGCGAGGGGTTTTGTCAGGATATCGTACAGGCGCTGGTCGCTCCATTGCAGCAAGAGATGAAGCTCGACCCAACGCCGATTGCCCATCGTACCCACGGCCTGAATCCCGGCAACCTCAACAAGTACGATGCGCGTATTGCCGCTATTGATTACACCCTTGCCCATGACGATGGTATTTCGTTGCGCAACCTCGATCAGGCGCAGGTGATCCTGCTCGGTGTTTCCCGTTGCGGCAAAACCCCGACCAGTTTGTATCTGGCCATGCAGTTTGGTATCCGCGCGGCCAACTACCCCTTTATTGCCGATGATATGGATAATCTGGTGCTGCCCACATCCCTGAAGCCGCTGCAGCATAAACTGTTCGGTCTGACCATCGACCCCGAACGCCTGGCGGCGATCCGCGAAGAGCGACGAGAGAACAGCCGTTACGCCTCGCTACGCCAGTGTCGGATGGAAGTTGCCGAAGTGGAAGCGCTGTACCGGAAAAATCAGATCCCATGGTTAAACAGTACCAACTATTCGGTAGAAGAGATTGCTACCAAGATCCTCGACATTATGGGGCTGAATCGCCGCATGTACTAGAATGCTAGTGCATTGGTTCAATTTTTTGTTATTATGCTCGCCACCAGGCCGGATGAGTGTGATATTGTGATGCACATCACTTCCCGGTAGTCCTGCCGTTGAAGCAACAATTTCTGAGACAAGTAATGAACAGAACCGATGAACTCCGTACTGCGCGTATTGACAACCTGGTCACTCCAGCAGAGCTTGCGCAGCGGCATCCTGTTTCGTCCTCCGTCGCCCGTCATGTTACGGACTCCCGACGCCGGATAGAAAAAATATTGAATGGCGAAGATCCCCGTTTGCTGGTGATCGTAGGCCCTTGCTCAATTCACGATCTCGATGCCGCCGTGGAATACGCGACGCGCCTGCAGGCCCTGCGCGAAAAGCACCAGACACGTCTGGAAATCGTGATGCGTACCTATTTTGAAAAGCCACGCACCGTCGTGGGCTGGAAAGGCTTAATTTCCGACCCGGACCTGAACGGCAGCTACCGTGTGAACCACGGCATTGAGCTGGCGCGTAAACTGCTGCTGCAGGTCAACGAACTGGGCGTCCCCACGGCCACTGAATTTCTCGATATGGTGACCGGCCAGTTTATTGCTGATTTAATCAGTTGGGGCGCCATTGGCGCGCGCACCACCGAAAGCCAGATCCACCGCGAAATGGCGTCTGCTCTTTCCTGCCCGGTTGGGTTTAAGAACGGGACGGATGGTAATACCCGTATCGCCGTCGATGCGATTCGCGCCTCCCGCGCCAGCCATATGTTCCTCTCCCCGGATAAAACCGGCCAAATGACCATTTATCAGACCAGCGGTAATCCATACGGGCATATCATTATGCGCGGCGGTAAAAAGCCGAATTATTTTGCTGAAGATATTGCCGCCGCCTGCGATACCTTGCACGAATTTTCCCTGCCTGAGCATCTGGTCGTCGATTTCAGCCATGGTAATTGCCAGAAGCAGCATCGCCGTCAGTTGGAAGTGTGTGATGACGTATGCCAGCAAATTCGCAACGGTTCGACGGCGATTGCCGGGATCATGGCGGAAAGTTTCCTGCGTGAAGGCACGCAAAAAATCGTCAGCGGTCAGCCGCTGGTTTACGGTCAGTCGATTACCGACCCGTGCCTGAACTGGGAAGATACTGAACTACTGGTGGACAAACTCGCCTCGGCGGTTGATAGCCGTTTTTAACGCTGTACACCGGGTAACACCACGTTGCCCGGTGGTAATTCTTTGTTTTTTCCTTCATTGTTGTGCAAAAACTGTTCCCGTCACAATTATTTCACAAAAACGCTTGCCGCACATTTGCAGTTTGATGATAATGATTATCATTGTTACATTGATTGCTATTTTTAAACTATATGTCACGTATGGATAACACAACAGCAACGCCTGCAAAAGAAAAAACACCGCCTGCCGTCGCCGCAACCGAGCGTCGCATTGACAGTAAAAGTTTGCTGGGCAAAGAAGGACGCGTGATTATAGAGCACGATGGCCAGCACTACCTGCTGCGCCAGACCCATGCTGGAAAACTCATTCTGACTAAATAAACGACACTTTTCGCCAGCCACCCAGGTGATACCCAGGCAGCCAGCGCTTTTCGATTTTCTAATGGAGAGTTGCTATGCCCCACCTGCACACCGCATCCTTGCGCCCGTCGCTCCTGGCGTTGGCGATTGTCAGTAATCTTCCCGTCGTTGCCTGGGCGGCAGTAGAGGATATGACCGTCACCGCCACCGGTAATCCCCGTAGCGCCTTTGAAGCGCCGATGATGGTCAGCGTTATCGACGCTACTGCACCTGAAAACCAGACAGCCAGCTCGGCAGCCGACCTGTTACGAAAGGTTCCGGGCCTGACCCTTGACGGTACGGGGCGGACAAATGGTCAGGACGTCAATCTGCGCGGCTATGACCGTCGCGGCGTTCTGGTGCTGGTGGATGGCGTTCGCCAGGGAACCGATACCGGGCACCTGAACAGTACCTTCCTCGATCCGGCGCTAATCAAGCGGATTGAAGTGGTGCGCGGCCCTTCCGCACTGTTGTATGGCAGCGGCGCGCTGGGCGGCGTAATCGCCTATGACACTGCGGATGCTAAAGACTTACTGGAGGCGGGTCAGAATAGCGGTTATCGCGTGTTCGGTACCGCGGCTACCGGCGATCACAGCCTCGGTATGGGCGCCAGCGCATTTGGCCGCACCGATACCCTCGACGGGCTGCTGGCCTGGTCCAGTCGCGATCGCGGTAATTTGCGCCAGAGCGACGGCACTACCGCCCCGAACGATGAAGCGATTAACAATATGCTGGCGAAAGGCAGTTGGAAAATTGACAGCGCCCAGACGCTGGCCGGCTCGCTGCGTTATTACAACAATGATGCCCGGGAACCTAAAAACCCACAAACCAGCGCGGCGGATACCACCAGCAACCCGATGACCGATCGCTCAACCATCCAGCGCGATGCGCAACTGACCTACTCCCTCGCCCCGGCGGATAATGACTGGCTAAACGCGGATGCCCGCATCTACTGGTCCGAAGCGCGCATTAATGCACAAAACACGGACAGCACCGGCGAATTTCGCAAGCAGACCACCAAAGGCGGAAAAGTCGACAACCGTAGCCGCCTGTTTACCGATTCATTTGCTTCTCACTTACTGACCTACGGCGGTGAATACTATCGTCAGGAACAACAACCGGGCGGCGCAACCACCGGTTTCCCGCAGGCAAAAATCGATTTTAGCTCCGGCTGGCTACAGGATGAAATCACCCTGCGCGACCTGCCGGTTACGCTGCTGGGGGGTACCCGTTATGATTCTTATCGTGGCAGCAGCGACGGTTATGAAGATGTCGATGCCGACAAATGGTCGTCCCGCGCTGGACTCACCGTTGCGCCTGCCGACTGGCTGATGCTTTTCGGTTCATACGCTCAGGCCTTCCGTGCTCCAACCATGGGCGAGATGTATAACGACGCGAAGCACTTCTCGATTGGCCGTTTTTACACCAATTACTGGGTGCCAAATCCGAACCTGCGTCCGGAAACCAACGAAACACAGGAATACGGATTTGGCCTGCGCTTTGACGATCTGTTGATGGCGAGTGATGCGCTCGAATTTAAAGCCAGCTATTTCGACACCAAAGCCAAAGATTACATCTCCACCAGCGTCGATTTTGCCGCTGCGACGACCATGTCCTATAACGTACCCAACGCCAAAATCTGGGGCTGGGACGTGATGGCGAAATACACCGCCGATCTGTTCAGCCTCGATATGGCCTATAACCGCACGCGGGGTAAAGATACTGACACGGGCGAGTACATTTCCAGCATTAACCCGGACACCGTCACCAGCAAACTGAACGTGCCGGTTGCGCACAGCGGTTTCTCCGTTGGCTGGATAGGTACATTTGCTGACCGCTCAACGCACATCAGCAGCAGCTACGCCAAACAACCCGGCTATGCGGTAAACGACTTCTACGTGAGCTATCAGGGGCAACAGGCGCTAAAAGGCATGACCACCACACTGGTCCTGGGCAACGCCTTCGACAAAGAGTACTGGTCGCCGCAGGGCATTCCGCAGGATGGCCGCAATGGCAAAATTTTCGTGAGTTATCAGTGGTAATCACTTTTCCCCGGTTCGCCGGGGCAGCAATCTGGAAGGAAGAGACAATGAATCACCACACACGCTGGCTGGAACTGAAAAAAGAAAACCCTGGCAAATACGCACGTGACATCGCGGCTATGATGCACATCAGCGAGGCAGAACTGACCTTCGCGCGCGTCGGTCATGACGCCTGGCGTTTACGTGGCGAAGTCCGCGAAATCCTCGGCGCGCTGGAAGCCGTAGGCGAAACCAAATGTATTTGCCGCAACGAATATGCGGTGCATGAGCAGGTCGGCACCTTTACCAACCAGCACCTGAGCGGGCATGCCGGGCTGGTACTCAATCCACGCGCCCTCGATCTGCGTCTGTTCCTGAATCAGTGGGCAAGCGCCTTTCATATCAGAGAAACAACCGCTCACGGCGAGCGTCAGAGCATTCAGTTTTTCGACCATCAGGGTGATGCATTGCTGAAGGTCTATGCCACACAAAATACCCTCGTTGAAGAATGGGCAGCGTTACTGAGCCGTTTCATCTTCACTGAAAACCCGTCACTGGCGCTGCAATCCGCTAAAAACCCTGCTCCTGCTACCGTCACCGTTGATGCACAGGCCGTGGATCAAGAGTGGCGAGCCATGACCGATGTCCACCAGTTCTTCGGTCTGCTGAAACGCCACGATCTCACTCGCCAACAGGCGTTTAATCTGGTAGGCGATGACCTGGCCTGTAAAGTAACCAATGGCGCACTGGCGCAGTTACTCAATACCGCGCGTCAGGATGGCAATGAAATTATGGTGTTTGTGGGTAATCGCGGCTGCGTACAAATTTTTACCGGCGTGATAGAAAAACTGGTACCGATGAAAGGCTGGCTGAATATATTCAATCCAGCATTTACATTACATCTGCTGGAAGAAAGCGTGGCTGAAACGTGGGTAACGCGCAAACCAACCGCCGATGGACACGTTACCAGTCTGGAACTGTTTGCGGCCGATGGCACACAGATTGCCCAACTGTATGGTCAACGTACGGAAGGCGAACCGGAGCAAACGCAATGGCGCGCGCAAATTGACGCACTGACGCCGAAAGGGCTGGCCGCATGAACAAACTGCTGCTCCTGATGGCGTTGCTGCCCGTTACTGCGCTGGCGGTCCCCGAGGACAGAGTCGTTACTCTGGGGGGCGACGTCACCGAAATTGTGTACGCGCTGGGGGCCCAGTCAACGCTTGTGGCGCGAGACAGTACCAGCCAGTGGCCTGAAGCCGCAAACGCCCTGGCTGACGTCGGCTATTTACGCCAGCTTAACGCCGAAGGGATCCTTACCACACGTCCGACGCTGGTCCTTGCCAGTGCGCAGGCGCAGCCTTCTCTGGCGCTAAAACAGGTCGAGCAGAGCAACGTCAGGGTTGTTACGATCCCGGCAAACAACGACCTTAACGCGATTGATGAAAAAATTCGCGTCATTGCCGAGGCGACTCACCGGGAGGCCGACGGCGAAACGTTGCGTGCAACCTTACGTCAGGAGCTGGCGGCGCTCCCGTCATCTGAACTTAACAAACGCGTCCTGTTTATTCTTAATCATGGTGGGATGACCGCCATGGCCGCAGGCCAGCAAACCGGAGCCGATGCAGCTATTCGCGCCGCCGGTTTGCGCAACGCGATGCAGGGGGTTAACCGTTATCAACCTCTTTCACAAGAAGGTGTGATTGCCAGCCAGCCGGACCTGGTGGTGATTTCACGGGAAGGTGTTAAGGCCATGGGTGGCGAGGCGAGCCTGTGGGCGCTGCCGGGGCTGGCGCAAACACCTGCGGGACGGAATAAACAGGTATTGCAGGTTGATGATATGGCTCTGCTTGGCTTCAGTATCCGCACGCCGCAGGCCATTTTGCAACTACGCGCGAAAGCAGAGCAATTGCCCTGATGTCCCGACGAATCACTTGTTCTTTGTGGGTCATGGCGCTAATGCTGGTCGTAATGACAATTTTGGCTACCGGTTTTGGCGCGTTGCGCCTGCCGGTAAGTCAGCTCTGGCGTGATGACAATGAAACTCTGCGTCAAATCTGGCTCACTATTCGCCTGCCCCGTGTTCTGCTGGCGCTGGTGATTGGCGGTTCTCTGGCGCTATCCGGTTGTGTGATGCAGGGACTGTTTCGCAACCCACTTGCCGACCCGGGATTACTCGGAATTAGCAGCGGTGCGGCCTGCGCCGTCGCCCTGTGGGTGGTACTGCCTGTCTCTTTGCCCGCGCTACTGATGCTGTATGCGCCAATGTTGGCTGCATTTGTCGGTGCACTGGCGGCAACCGTGGTGATTTTTATCCTCAGCCAACAGCGCGACGGTTCACTCTCGCGGCTGCTGCTGGTCGGTATTGCGATCAACGCGCTCTGCGGGGCGGCTGTTGGCGTTCTGTCGTGGGTCAGTAATGATGCGCAACTGCGCCAGCTGTCGCTGTGGGGGATGGGAAGTCTGGGCGCTGCGCAATGGTCCACGCTGCTGGCAGTTACCTCGCTGGCTATCCCGACGGTGCTGATCGTCTGGCGTCTGGCTTCGGCCCTGAACCTGCTGCAACTGGGCGAGGAAGAGGCGCATTATCTTGGCGTGAATGTGCGTACAATCCAGCGTATTTTACTGCTTTGCAGCGCCTTGCTGGTAGCCGCAGCGGTGGCAGTAAGCGGCGTAATTGGCTTTATCGGGCTGGTTATCCCGCATTTAATACGTATGTGGCTCGGCGCAGACCATCGGGCCGTTATCCCCGGTTCCGTGCTGGCGGGCGCGTTTTTATTACTGATTGCCGACACGCTGGCCCGCACTTCAGTTGCGCCAGCGGAAATGCCGGTCGGTCTGTTAACCAGTCTGCTCGGCGCCCCATGGTTTTTATGGCTTATTTTTCGTCAGCGAGGATCGCATGGCTGAACATTTCGTTGCTGAAGGACTTCACTATCGCGTGGCGGGCAGGTCGGTGATTGCTGATGTATCGCTTGCCCTCGCAAAAGGTGAACTGGTGGCGCTCATCGGCCCAAACGGTGCGGGGAAATCTACCCTGCTGCGCCTGTTGACCGGTTTTCTCAAACCGATTGCCGGGCGCTGCATGCTGGCGGGCAAAGCGCTGGATGAGTGGCATATGCAGACGCTGTCGCGCCATCGGGCGGTGATGCGTCAGCAAACGCAACTGGGATTTGACTGGCCGGTAGAGGCCGTTATCGCGATGGGCCGTGCGCCCTGGACCCAGCGTTCGGAACCTCGCCTTATCGCGCAGGTGATGGAGATGACCGGATGCGCGCCGTTGGCAGGTCGGCAATACGCCACGCTTTCCGGCGGCGAGCAACAGCGCGTGCAGTTAGCCCGCGCCCTGGCGCAACTCTGGTGCGACGGAGCGCCTCGCGGCTGGTTATTTCTTGATGAACCCACCTCGGCGCTGGATCTTTACCACCAGCAACATCTGCTGCGGTTACTGAAAACGCTTGTCGCTTCAGGAGAGCTGCATGTGTGTATTGTGCTTCACGATTTGAATCTGGCAGCTTTATGGGCTGACAGAATAGTGTTACTGCATAATGGCAGGCTGGCGTCGCAAGGGACGCCGGAGACCGTGTTACGGGCCGATGATCTGATGCGCTGGTACGGTGCTGAGGTTCACGTTGGCCATCATCCGGCCAACGTGTCCCCCCAGGTGTTTCTGGCGCCTTAGCTTGAACAGCTCACTTCCAGCCGTTTGCCCCACTCAGGCGGCCGGCTGACATAGTCATCATCGCGATCGACAAACGGGGTACGCAACGCCTGGTGCAGCCGATGTAGCTCGGCGTAATCTCCCTGCTCCGCCTGACTAATCGCCCGTTGCGCCAGCCAGTTGCGTAAAACCATCGCCGGGTTTGCCGCCTTCATCTGCGTTTGTCTGACATCGTCAACAACGCTGTCCTGTTCCAGGCGCGAGCGATACCGTGTGAACCAGTCGTCAAACGCCGCACGATCCACAAACTCATCGCGTAGCGGAGATAGCGCACTGTGTTGTTCCGTCAGACTGAGCATGCGAAACGTTCGCGTATAGTCGCTTCTTTCTCGCGCCATCAGGCTAAACAGTTCACTCAGCAGCTCGTTATCGTTTTTCTGCTCGCTAAAGAAGCCGAGCTTTTGCCGCATCCGTTGACCGTAACGCGTTAACAGCGCCAGTTGGTAATTGTCCAGCGCATCATTGAGCGCCTCGACCGGGATAAATGGCGACAGGGTTTGTGCCAGACGTTGCAGGTTCCACAGCGCGGCTGCAGGTTGATTATCGAAACTGTATCGTCCCTGATGATCGGAGTGGTTACAGATAAAATCCGGCACGTAGTCATCAAGAAAACCATACGGACCGTAATCCATCGTCAGCCCCAGAATAGACATGTTGTCCGTATTCATAACGCCATGCGCAAACCCTACCGCCTGCCAGTCGGCGATTAAGCTTGCGGTACGCATGACAATATCGCTAAACCACAGCTGATATTTATCGGCTTCTTCCTGCCAATGCGGCCAGTAATGACGAATCGCGAAGTCTGCAAGTTGACGGACTTTCTCCGGCTCGCGACGATAGTAAAAGTGTTCAAAATGGCCAAAGCGCATATGGCTTTGCGCCACGCGAATGAGCATCGCCCCATGCTCTACCGTTTCGCGATATACCGGCGTGTCGCTGGTGACAATCGACAATGCCCGCGTGGTGGGTATTCCCAGATAGTGCATCGCCTCGCTGGCCAGGCTTTCGCGAATGGTTGAACGCAGCACGGCGCGCCCATCCCCCATGCGGGAATAAGGCGTCAGTCCGGCACCCTTCAGGTGCCAGTCAAGCGTCGAGCCATCAGCAAGCTGTTGTTCGCCCAGCAGGATCCCACGTCCGTCACCAAGCTGACCGGCCCAAACGCCGAACTGATGTCCGCTATAAACTTGCGCTAAAGGCGACATCCCGGGAAGCAAGGATTCGCCTCCCCAAACGCCTGAACCCTCTGGAATAGTAAACAGCGCCGCAGGAATAGCCAATTGCTCAGCCAGAGCATCGTTATGCCAGATAAGATGCGCGTTTTTCAGGGGCGTAGGCGAGAGTGCTGTATAGGTTGCTGGTAATTCATCACGCCAGCGGGTGGTAAAAGACAGGGTCATAGGGCCTCCTGTCTCTAGTGTAGACTGTTAATAGCCTGTTAAACACCAGCAAATAAAAGGGTTATATCCTCGATAACGAAATTATCTGCGCGGGCGGTACCGCAGGCCACAGTCCTCCCTGCATGGCGCTGAAACCGAGGGGAAGTACTCGTGCCAACATTTCTTGCGTATCAATACCGCTAATGATGATTGACTCACAGCAGGGTGATATTTGCGCCTGGATAGCGCGCATAAATGGTTCAAATGAAATATGTGCAATCCTTTGTTGAACAAAGTTTTTATCCAACACCACACGTTTGAACAGGCCATCAAAAATTGCCCGCGTTGATATGCCGCCAGCGCCATAATTTTGCAGAATTAATGGAAATCTTGCCGCAAGTGCAGTCAGCGTTGGATTGTCTTTACCCTTGTTTAACTCTGGATAGCTTTCATTAATAGCCAGTTCCAGAAATGAAAATCGTTCAATTTGTGAAGCATATTCAGCGTCTGATAATAAAGTATGAGCAACTGCCGGGGTTAAATTAATCCAGACTGAGACTTTTCGCTGAATAAAAAAATGTTGGCACGTTTCGATTAATTCCAGTTTCTCTGTAAATAAACGACATTGTTCATCGTCCGACATCCGAGGTAAGACCAGCTCGGTTGGTATACGCACATCCCCCTGCAGGCTGGCAAAACTGGTGATGATATCTACGAATTCAAGATCGCCTTTTTCACTTCTCGCAGGAAGAAAAGACAACTCCGATTGATAAAGATTATCCAGTGAAACAATCATCGTACCAGCCCCTCTGCATAGGTGTTATCCGGCATCCTGTAGCAAAGGATGGAGAAATACGTTACTGCTGATGCAAGTAGAGGCTCTTTCATTTGTCCCTTTATAGCCAGTAAATCGAATCCTTTTTTTTAGCTTATCGTGATTATAAGCGAATATCCAGCTTTGCACTTTTTAATATCCCGGCATAAATCATATTTTTAGCAAGATACACTCTTAACACACAGGGTTATTGATCGGCTGGAAGCAGTAATAACAGTTAGCATTCAAATGAAAATGTCGAGGCTGCACAGTCGTTAGCAGCCTCGTCAGTTGTGAGGGTTAAATACGTCGAGCCTGCCAGAAGTTTTTACGCCAGTAGACATTATCCAGTGACGAGCGCATCACTCCGCGGCTGGTTGAGGCATGAATAAATTGATTATTGGTGTCGTAAATGCCGACATGCAGACCACTTTCTCCGGATCCGGTTTTAAAGAAAACCAGATCGCCTGGCAGCAAATCATCTTTATCGATTTCGGTACCAATCTTTGATTGCATGCGCGTGTCGCGCGGGAGCTGTAGATCGAATTTATCCCGCATCGTCATCAAAACAAACCCTGAGCAATCCACCCCGCTACGGCTCATACCACCATAACGATAAGGTGTGCCATGCCAGGTTTGTAGCTGGTCATTAAGACCGGCGATAACGGCGATAGAATCCGACAAATGGGCATTTGGCGCAGGAGCACGATGGCTGCTGCAGCCCGCCAAAAACAATGCTGTGATGAAAAGGAGCCAAAAGCGCATTCAGGACGAATCCTCTGGATTTTATTTTTATGCCAATTTAGCGTGGAAATTACAGGATTTTCAAGAACCCATTTAACTTAAGTGGTTGATATGAGCATTCTGTGGCCTTCGATATCCAAACGACGGAAGTTCACGCCGTAAGCCGCAGACAGATTAGCTGGTGTCAGGACCATATCACGTGAGCCACTGGCAAGCAGCTTCCCACGTTTGAGCAACCAGGCCTTATGCGCATGGCGCAAGGTATGATTGAGGTCATGGCTGCTCATCACAATCGCTATTCCCTGCAAACACAGCTGGCCCAACAACCTGTCCAGGGCGTTTTGTTGCGCGACGTCCAGGCTGTTCATCGGCTCATCCAACAGTAAAAGCTGACCGAATGGATTAGCTTGCGGGCAAATTTGCAAAATAACGGCCGCCAGGCGCACACGCTGCCACTCACCGCCGGAGAGTTGATTAACGCCACGCCCCAGCTTATCCCCCAGACCAAGCGCATCGGCGACCTCCTGTAACAGATCGGCACGCGCTTTGTCGGGTTGATGCAGCGTCAGAAAATGCCAGACCGGCATGGCAAAAGGCGGGTTTTGCTGTTGCGCAAGATAAGCACGATATTGCGCCAGCTTTGCTGCCGGCCACTCTTCAAGCGGCATGTCGCCGAAGGTGATGCTGCCCTCCCCGGTCGTCAAACCCGCCATACGCGCCAACAGCGTACTTTTCCCCGCACCGTTAGGCCCCACCAAATGCAGGATTTCCCCTGCTTTTATTTCACCAGAAAGCGGGCCGAGCCGGGTCGATTCCGCTACATCCTGTAGCTGCATCAATCGAGACATTAGTTTGCCAGCGCCTTCTTGATGCTTTGCACCAGCATCGGATCCTCAGGCGTCATATCCGGAGAGAATCGTTGCAGTACTTGCCCATCCCGTCCCACTAAAAACTTCTCAAAGTTCCACAGGATATCGTCCGGGTAGAGCGGCGCCCGGCCTTTACTGGCCATACGTTCATAGAATCCACTGTCTGCTGGCGCCACAGCCGTTGGCGCGGCATCAATCAGCTTCTGATACAGCGGATGACGCCCCTCGCCGTTGACGTCAATCTTGCTGAACATCGGGAAGGTAACGCCCCAGGTCATACTGCAGTACGTTTTTATTTCATCTTCGCTGCCCGGTTCCTGGCCCAGAAACTGATTGCAGGGAAAACCAAGCACATTGAAGCCCTGCTGATGCCAGGCTTTCTGCAGGTTCTCCAGTTGTTCGTATTGCGGCGTCAGTCCACATTTTGAAGCAACGTTGACGATTAACAGTACATTGCCGGAATACGGTTGCAGCGTAGTCGCCTCGCCGTCAATGGTCGTCACTTCGGTATTGAGGATAGTGTCTTGCATAGCATCTCCAGAACAACAGGTTGATTTTCAGTTTTTAATCATAGACCGAACCAACGCTTTCTAGCGCGCGGCTTTCAACAATAGCCAGATAAATACCGGTGCTCCCATGGTAGCCGTCACCACGCCGATGGGCAGTTCAGCCGAAGCCAACACCAAACGCGCGACAACATCAGCAAACAATAATGCGATTGCGCCAGCCAACGCGCAGCCAGGCAGGAGAACACGGTGATCGGTTAAACCACACAACCGCAAAATGTGGGGGATAACCAATCCAATAAAACCAATCGCACCCGCCAGAGCCACGCTTACGCCGACCATCCATCCTGTGGCGACCACCAGCAGATTGCGCCAGAACCATAATGGTAACCCCAGTTGGCGCGCAGAAGTTTCCCCCAGCGCCAGCATATTCATCGGCTGAGACTGACAGCAGATCCATATCAGTACGGGGATCAACGCCACCATCAGCCAGGCCTGATGCCAGTCGACGCCGCCAAAGCCCCCCATCATCCAGTACATCAGTTGTCGTAAGTCAAAAGAGGTGGAAAAATAGATGGCCCACGTCATCAACGCGCTACAGATAATGCCCAGCGCCACTCCCGCCAGCAGCAAGCGACTGGTAGACAAATGACGACGGGCAAAGCGTAACAGAATGAGAGTAATAATCAGCGCCCCGGCGATGGCACATAAGCCCAACGCCCAGCCGGGAAGCTGCCCCTGCCCGAGCAGCACAGCAGCAATGAGTCCTACACCTGCGCCGTTAGACACGCCCAGTAGACCCGGTTCCGCGAGTGGATTTTCAAAGAGGGCCTGCATTACCGCACCGGATAAAGCCAACGCAGCGCCTACCAGCAAAACGGCGAGGGTACGAGGAAAGCGGATTTGCCAGACGAACAGATCGCCGCGGGCGCTGAACCAGTCGCCGGGAGCGATCCACTGTTCTCCTGCGCACAGGCTTAAAATCGTTGCCAGTAACATCAGCACTGACAGTGACAGTATCCAGCGCACGTTTCGTCGCTGCTGTTGATGGGCGAAAGTCAGCATGTTTTCCATTCTGCTGAAAAGAGATGGGGGTGATTTTACGGTGCTGTTTCGGTAGTGAAAAGGAAAAAGGCCGCAGAGCGGCCTTTTTAGTTATATACGTCATGCTTTACGCTGCCGCTTTGATGGCAACGCAAGTGGTTTAACGAATCGTTAAATCACTCTTCTTTGGGCGTTGCGTTTTCAACCCGACTTTTTAACTTCTGTCCGGGTCTGAAGGTCACCACGCGCCGTGCTGTAATGGGAATATCTTCGCCCGTTTTCGGGTTACGTCCCGGACGTTGATTCTTATCACGCAGATCGAAGTTACCAAAACCAGAGAGTTTTACCTGCTCACCATTTTCCAGAGCACGACGAATCTCTTCGAAAAACAGCTCGACCAGTTCTTTGGCATCCCGCTTGCTAAGCCCAAGCTTATCAAACAGATATTCTGACATTTCAGCTTTTGTAAGCGCCATAGGTTCAATCCCTCAATGATGCCTGGAATCGCTCTTTTAATGCCTCTACACATTTGGCGACGGTAGCGGCAATCTCCTCTTCTTCAAGTGTACGGCTGGTATCCTGAAGGATCAGGCTGATAGCGAGGCTCTTATAGCCCTCCGCAACACCCTTACCGCGGTACACGTCAAATAAGTTTACGCCAACTACCTGATTTACGCCAACTTTCTTACACTCGGATAAAATATCCGCAGCGGGAACGTTTTCTGCCACAACGACTGCGATGTCGCGACGGTTCGCTGGGAAGCGAGAAACTTCACGCGCCTGAGGCACCACGCGGTCTGCGAGCTTGTTCCACTCCAGTTCAAACACCAGAGTGCGACCGTTCAGATCCAGTTTACGTTCCAGCTCAGGATGAACAACCCCAATGAAACCAATACGTTCACCTTTCAGATAAATCGCCGCAGACTGACCCGGATGCAGTGCTGGATTCGCTTCAGCTTTGAACTGAATGTCCGCCAGTTTGCCGGTCAAGTCGAGAACCGCTTCCAGATCGCCTTTCAAATCATAGAAATCAACGGTCTCTTTTGCCAGATTCCAGTGTTCATCATGACGATTACCGCAGATCACGCCTGCCAGCATCAGATCCTGACGGATCCCGAGGTTGGCCTGCGTATCCGGTACGAAACGTAAACCCGTTTCAAAAATACGCACCCGGTTCTGCTGACGGTTCTGGTTATACACCACCGTTGACAGCAAACCGGTCCACAGCGACAAGCGCATTGCCGACATATCAACAGAAATTGGGCTTGGCAGCAGCAGCGATTCTTCACCCGGATGCAGCAATGCCTGAATTTTCGGGTCGACAAAGCTGTAGGTGATAACTTCCTGGTAGCCTTTGTCATTCAGCATGGTTTTTACACGTTTCAGCGATAAATCCGCTTCACGATGCGTACCCATGATCAGACCTGCCTGAATTGGCGTATTCGGGATATTGTCATAACCGTAAACGCGGGCAACTTCTTCGACCAGGTCTTCTTCGATTTCCATATCGAAACGCCAGCTCGGCGCTACCGCTTTCCACTCATCCTGACCTTCCGTGACGTCACAACCCAGACGACGCAGAATATCACTCACCTGGTCATCAGCAATATGGTGTCCGATCAGACGATCCAGTTTGCTGCGGCGCAGCGTAATGGTCGCGCGTTTTGGCAGCGTCGCTTCGTTGGTTACATCAATAACTGGACCGGCTTCACCGCCGCAGATATCAATCAGCAAACGGGTTGCACGCTCCATCGCTTTGTACTGCAGCGCAGGATCGACACCACGCTCATAGCGGTGAGAAGCATCGGTGTGCAGGCCATGACGACGTGCGCGACCGGTAATAGACAACGGACTGAAGAACGCGCATTCCAGCAGGACGTTTTGCGTTTCATCATTCACGCCGGAATGTTCGCCACCAAAGATGCCGCCCATGGCCAGCGCTTTGTTATGGTCGGCAATCACCAGCGTATCCGCATGCAGTTTAGCTTCGCTGCCGTCCAGCAGAACCAGGGTTTCCCCCTCTTTTGCCATCCGGACAACAATCCCGCCTTCAATGCGGTCTTTGTCGAACGCGTGCATCGGCTGACCCAGTTCGAGCAGCACATAGTTCGTTACGTCAACCACGGCATCGATAGAGCGGATGCCGCAGCGACGCAGTTTTTCTTTCATCCACAGCGGGGTTGGCGCTTTAACGTTGATGCCTTTCACCACGCGCCCCAGATAGCGTGGGCAGGCTTCCACCGCGTCGACCTGAATCGGCAGGACATCGCTAATGGTTGCGGCTACTGGCGCCATTTCCGGTTCAACCAGCGGAGCCTGGTTCAGTACGGCAACATCACGTGCCACGCCGATGATACCCAGGCAGTCGGCGCGGTTCGGCGTAACGCTGATTTCGATAGTGTTGTCGTCAAGCTTCAGGTATTCGCGGATATCGGTGCCAATTGGCGCATCGGCGGGCAGTTCGATAATGCCGCTATGGTCGTCGGAAATACCCAGCTCGGAGAACGAGCACAGCATGCCTTCAGACGGTTCACCGCGCAGTTTCGCTGCTTTAATTTTAAAGTCGCCTGGCAGTACGGCGCCCACGGTTGCCACCGCCACTTTCAAGCCCTGACGGCAGTTCGGCGCGCCACAGACGATATCCAACAGGCGGTCACCGCCTACATTCACTTTGGTAACGCGCAGTTTGTCAGCGTTCGGGTGCTGAGCGCACTCAACCACTTCACCCACCACAACGCCGTTGAACGCGCCCGAAACAGGTTCCACACCGTCAACTTCCAGACCCGCCATCGTGATTTGGTTTGACAGCGCATCGCTATCAATCGCCGGGTTTACCCATTCGCGTAACCACAGTTCACTGAATTTCATTGTTTTATCCTGCCTTTATTTAAACTGTTTGAGGAAACGCAGATCGTTTTCGAAGAAAGAACGCAGATCGGTCACGCCATAACGCAGCATGGTCAGACGCTCCATACCCATACCGAATGCAAAGCCGGAGTAGATTTCCGGATCGATACCCACGTTGCGCAGCACGTTCGGGTGAACCATCCCGCAGCCCAGCACTTCCAGCCATTTGCCATTTTTGCCCATCACATCAACTTCCGCAGAAGGTTCGGTGAACGGGAAGTAAGAAGGACGGAAGCGAACCTGCAGGTCTTCTTCAAAGAAGTTGCGCAGGAAATCGTGCAGCGTACCTTTCAGGTTGGTGAAGTTGATGTTGGTATCAACAATCAGCCCTTCCATCTGATGGAACATTGGGGTGTGCGTCTGATCGTAATCGTTACGGTATACGCGCCCAGGGGCGATGATACGGATCGGCGGCTGTTTTTCTTTCATGGTGCGGATCTGCACGCCGGAAGTCTGCGTACGCAGCAGACGGGTCGCGTCAAACCAGAAAGTGTCGTGATCAGCACGCGCCGGGTGATGGCCTGGAATATTCAGTGCGTCGAAGTTATGATAGTCATCTTCGATTTCCGGACCGGTCGCCACGGTAAAGCCCAGCTCACCGAAGAAGCTTTCAATACGATCGATAGTACGTGTTACCGGATGCAGACCGCCATTTTCAATACGACGTCCCGGCAGAGAGATATCGATCGTTTCTTCAGCCAGACGGGCATTCAGCGCAGCACTTTCTAATTCGGCTTTACGTGCGTTCAGCGCTTGCTGTACCTGCTCTTTAGCTTCGTTTATCACCGCACCTGCTGCCGGACGCTCTTCTGGCGGCAGCTCGCGCAGGGTTGTCATTTGAAGGGTCAAGTGCCCTTTCTTGCCCAAATATTCGACGCGGACATTGTCTAACGCGGCAACATCTGAAGCCTGGTTAATGGCGGCCGTTGCACTGGCAACCAGCTCTGCGAGATGTGACATGGTTTTCCTCGTTATGTGGCGATATTCACTAGTCGCTCGTCTATACGCAAAATCATTCAAGTTGTATCAAGGCGGCAAAAGAGCAAATCCTCAGGAGCGTACATCAGTACGTGACTGAGGTGAGCGAATGCAGCCAACACAGAGACAACTTGAAGGATGACGCGTATAAAAAAAGCCTCCACCAGGGAGGCTTTTAGGCGCTGTTTTCCGTTTCTTCTTTCACGCGCAAGCCTCCTGGATTCAGGTGCTAAAGTAAAAGAAGAAGCGGAAAATAGCAGCATTCATGCTTGCATTACCTTATGTGGTAAAAACCGGACAACCTTTATTGAAAAGGCTTACGGGTAAAATGTCAACTAATTGATTGCGCTACAATAAAAGAGAGGGAGCCAGGCTCCCTCTTTTCACCGGCTTATGCCAGAGCTGCTTTCGCTTTTTCGACCAGAGCGGTGAACGCTACTTTGTCGAATACTGCGATGTCAGCCAGGATCTTACGGTCGATTTCAACAGAGGCTTTTTTCAGGCCGTTGATGAATTTGCTGTAAGAAATACCGTTCTGACGTGCTGCTGCGTTGATACGCGCAATCCACAGTTGACGGAACTGACGCTTTTTCTGACGACGGTCACGATAAGCGTACTGACCAGCTTTGATAACAGCCTGGAAGGCAACGCGGTATACGCGAGAACGCGCACCGTAGTAGCCTTTAGCTTGTTTCAAAATTTTCTTGTGACGTGCACGGGCAACTACACCACGTTTTACGCGAGCCATATGTGCTCTCCTGTATCTATATTCTTAGTAAAAAATTAATTAAACGTTAACGGCTTATGCGTACGGCAGGCACGCGATAACCAGACCCAGATCGCCTTTAGAAACCAGGCCTTTTGGACGCAGGTGACGTTTACGCTTAGTAGATTTTTTGGTCAGAATATGACGCAGGTTTGCGTGCTTACGCTTAAATCCACCACCACCGGTTTTTTTGAAGCGCTTAGCAGCACCGCGTACGGTCTTAATTTTTGGCATTTTAATAACTTCCACTTCGCATTGTTAATAAACGAAACGTAGGCGAACAACGGCTGTGGAACCCGCAGGCTCCACAGACATTGCTACTTGAAGGCCTTACTGTTTCTTCTTAGGAGCGAGCACCATGATCATCTGACGGCCTTCGATCTTCGTAGGGAAGGATTCGACTACTGCCAGTTCACTCAGATCGTCACGGACGCGGTTGAGCACTTCCATACCGATCTGTTGGTGGGCCATCTCACGGCCGCGAAAACGCAGCGTGATCTTAGCCTTATCGCCATCTTCCAGAAAGCGTACCAGGCTGCGGAGTTTTACCTGGTAATCGCCATCGTCGGTACCAGGACGGAATTTAATTTCCTTAACCTGGATAACTTTTTGCTTTTTCTTCTGTTCCTTAGAAGACTTACTCTTTTCATAAAGGAACTTGCCGTAGTCCATAATACGACAAACTGGCGGTTCGGCGTTAGGGCTGATTTCAACTAAATCTACTCCAGCTTCTTCAGCTTTTTCGATTGCTTCTCTCAGACTCACAATACCCAAAGCTTCGCCTTCCAGACCTGTTAAGCGAACTTCCAGGGCGCGAATCTCGCCATTAATACGATTCGGACGTGCCGTTTGAACTCGTTTTCCGCCTTTAATACCTTATTCCTCCAGTTGTTGAAGACTGCGGCTGCGAATCTCTTGTTGCAGCTTCTCAATCACTTCATTTACGTCCAGGCTGCCCAAGTCTTTGCCACGACGGGTGCGCACGGCAACTTTGCCTGCTTCAACCTCTTTGTCGCCACAGACCAACATGTAAGGGACACGACGTAAAGTGTGCTCGCGGATTTTAAAGCCAATCTTCTCATTTCTCAAGTCTGCTTTTACACGAATGCCCGCATTTTGTAGTTTCTGCGTTAATTCGTTTACGTATTCAGACTGAGAATCGGTAATGTTCATGACCACAACCTGAACCGGCGCAAGCCAGGTCGGGAAGAAGCCAGCAAACTCTTCGGTCAGAATACCGATGAAACGTTCCATCGACCCAAGAATTGCGCGGTGAATCATAACCGGCACCTGACGCTCGTTGTTTTCGCCAACATAAGAGGCGCTTAAACGGGACGGCAGAGAGAAGTCCAGCTGTACAGTACCGCACTGCCATGCACGATCGAGGCAGTCATACAGGGTAAATTCAATTTTCGGACCGTAGAATGCGCCCTCACCCAGTTGGAACTCAAACGGGATGTTGTTTTCTTCCAACGCAACGGCCAGGTCAGCTTCAGCACGGTCCCACATTTCATCGCTACCGATACGTTTTTCGGGGCGAGTGGACAGTTTGACGACGATCTTCTCGAAGCCAAAGGTGCTGTACATATCGTAGACCATACGAATACAAGCGTTAACTTCATCACGGATCTGTTCTTCAGTACAGAAGATATGCGCATCATCCTGAGTGAAGCCACGAACGCGCATCAGACCGTGCAGCGCGCCTGACGGCTCGTTACGGTGGCAGCTACCAAACTCAGCCATACGCAGCGGCAGATCGCGATAAGATTTCAGACCCTGATTAAAGATCTGTACGTGGCCCGGGCAGTTCATGGGCTTAATGCAGTATTCACGGTTCTCTGAAGACGTCGTGAACATCGCATCTTTGTAGTTATCCCAGTGACCTGTTTTTTCCCACAGCACGCGGTCCATCATGAACGGACCTTTAACTTCCTGATACTGATATTCTTTCAGTTTCGAACGAACGAAGACTTCCAGTTCACGGAAGATAGTCCAGCCATCATTGTGCCAGAACACCATACCCGGCGCTTCTTCCTGCATATGGTACAGGTCAAGCTGTTTACCGATTTTACGGTGATCGCGTTTGGCGGCTTCTTCCAGACGTTGCAGGTAGGCGTTGAGGGCTTTTTTATCTGCCCATGCAGTACCATAAATACGCTGCAGCATCTTATTATTGCTGTCGCCACGCCAGTATGCCCCTGCGGTCTTCATCAGTTTGAAGTGATGGCAGAAACGCATGTTCGGCACGTGCGGGCCACGGCACATATCGACATATTCTTCATGATGGTACAAGCCAGGCTTGTCATCATGGGCAATGTTTTCATCAAGAATAGAGACTTTATAGGTCTCGCCACGCTTCACGAAGGTTTCACGCGCTTCGTACCAGCTGACTTTCTTCTTAATGACATCGTAGTTTTTCTCAGCGAGCTCGTGCATCCGCTTCTCGAGCGCGTCGACGTCTTCCTGGGTTAACGTACGGTCAAGATCGATATCGTAGTAAAAACCGTTGTCAACAACCGGTCCGATCGCCATTTTGGTGTGCGGCCAGAGTTGTTTGATCGCGTGTCCTAACAGGTGCGCACAGGAGTGACGAATGATCTCCAGACCTTCTTCATCCTTCGCGGTGATGATGGAGAGCTTCGCATCATGTTCAATCAGATCGGAAGCATCTACCAGCTCACCGTTAACACGGCCAGCAATCGTGGCTTTCGCCAGACCTGGACCGATGTCCAGCGCAACATCCATGGGGCTTACAGCGTGGTCGTAATGGCGTTGGCTGCCATCAGGAAGAGTAATAACAGGCATGTTATATCCTTATTTGCAGTGGTGCCCCACACGTAAGAGCACATACAAAATCAAATTATTTAAAAATATCATCTAGTTAAATGCGTTTCTGAGCTTTACTCTGCTAAGTGTGTACATTGTGGTGTACATAATCCAAAATGTACCCGCATTAACTACCTGATACCGAGTTGTCAGTGTACACGCCGAGACCATGTCAGAAAAGGGTGAATTGCTTAAGATAATGATCACCCTCACCTATTACCGGGAAATGATGCAGTGGTGGGCAGACTGGCTTGATGAGAAAGTATCATAGGAAAGCAGCACAAAGCCTTGCAAACCGATGCAAAGCTTTGTGTACCAATTTGTTCTCTCATCATAGTTCCATCAAGAAAATGGCAGTACTAATTTAGTTTTTTGATGCTATAAGCTAGGATAGCGCGTCATTATTCGTTTCAATTTTTGATCCGAGGTTTCAGTGTCTAAGGATAAGAGTTTTTTCAACTTCATACACTCATTGCGAGGCGTTGCTGTATTGCTCGTAGTTTGGTCGCATCTGGGTGGTTGGTGGCTTTCGTTTAACGGGTATCAGTCTTCCTGGCAAAGCATCTGGGAAGCTGCTTTTGTTGGGCCATTCCATCTATATCAGAACGGCGGCCATTTAGGCGTTTTAATATTTTTCCTTATTAGTGGATTTATTATTACGCACGTATCGCTGAAGGAAAGCTTGTATGAGTTTGCGGTGAAACGTGTATTCAGAATATTTCCACCTCTTGCAGCATCACTTGCCTTAACATACTTGATTGTTAGAATTTGCCTTCATTACGAAATTCCTATGCCGTTAGGAATTGGAGAAAGAACACTAAACGAATATGTTCAGTCTCTTTTCCTGATTAACTACATAACAGGAACCACAGCTGTTAATGCGGTCACTTGGACTTTACTAATTGAAATAGTTTTTTATATTGTTACTGCGTCATTAATATCTTACACAAGAAAAGACAATATAAAATCCACATTTGCATTTATTTCAATAATTTCAATAATTGTTTGCGTTAGTTTTACAAGCCCTGAGTTGAGATCTCTTGCGAATCTATCAGTGTATGTACTGTTCCTGCTTATAGGTAGAATTTATTATTTTTACTCATCATGGAATATGGATGGGAAAAGAGCATCTGGACTTGCTGCAATTTGTGCATTCTTATACATATCGTTTTATAATTTTTTATATCCTGGCTTGCTTTTTTCTGCACCTAGCCCTGCATATCCGGCCATTTACTCTGACATCATATCTGTTCTTGTTTTCATAATTGCTGCAAATTATCTGAAGAAGATTGGAGTTGTATCATTCTTTCTTGCTGAGGTTAGCTACTCAACTTACCTTCTTCATTTACCAGTTGGCGGCTTAGCTATGGTGTTGCTTGACAAGGCTGGAGTCTCATTTGAGTTGTCATTTTTATTATCTCTTTTGTCTTGTTTCGCTGTGTCTTATTTAATGCTTTTACTTGTTGAAAGGCCGTCACAGAAAATAGCCAGAGCACTACTTATTCAAACAAGAAAATCAGATAAAAAAGGTTTAACTCTATGATTAGGTTATCTTTCATATCACTTGCAATTGTTTCGTCTTCAGCAATGGCTCTTAACGCCAGTGACTTAAACGGAATGGAGGGTTACTCAATTGTAGCGACAACAAAGACAGTTGGGTCGTTCTATGGGTGCGAAGAGTTGAAGGAAATAAGGCTTGAGAATGGGATGAGCATTACATGTAAAAAATATCAGAGAAATGAGTCAAATGTTGATAGTGTCGTAGTTCTTAAAAAAGACACAGGGCTAGAATATGATGTAAAAGCTATTATCGGCAATTACATTTATGACATGATGCCAGAAAGTAATCAACAATAAAAATTTATGAGCCTAATTTTTTGTTAGGCTCATAATCTAATAATTAACTAACCGATATTATAAAGCAAAGAAGCTGAGAATATTTAACACCCCACCGACTTCCGGCTGGAATAGCAGGAGAAATTACGTTCCCTTCCTTATCCACAGATTCATGGATATCATCCCATTCCTCATATGACAAGAAATCATAATCCTCGTGGTTAAGCCCATTCTTTTTAAGAACCTCTGCAACACCCTGAGCCATCACACCGAAATGCCATTTGGCATGATCACCATCCCTTTCAACCTCGTCATTGCGCCTGTAAGCTCTGATTGATGACTTTATCTCAGCAGCCGCCTTCTTCTCCGCATCATAAAGCAATCTCTGCTGCTGTTTTTCTCTTGCATCAGATGTGTTGATAGTCCCAGCTACAGCATACACAACCGTGAATCTGGCGCTAACTGAACCACAAGCGATGAGGTTATCGGCCATTGGCCCAAAGTAACGAACAGCGTTATCGGTTGCGAGAGTGACGCCAGTAACCGTCTGAACATCAGTAGATGTCCTATCACTAACAAACCATGTAGAACGTCCGTAGTTTCTATTATCAGCAGTTGACGCCCTTGCTGAAAAGGTAAAGCCGCTGGTCTGTGTGAGTGGGTATCCTGTCCACTCAAAGTTCTTCATTTCGTAGGTATTTGCGAAAGTTTCCAGTGCATTTGTTGCATAATTATAGATAGCATCGCCAGCCTGGTGAGTATATTTTCCTCGAACGTTTGCACCAGACACTATTCCTATCGCGCCAGATTCAAACTGGTTGTTATCAAACAATATTAATCCGGTTTTCCCTGAATCTGTTTCAAAATCATAAGTCCCTGCAAGTAATCGAGAATCCTCAACTACAACTGTCGAACCCTCAGCATAAATCTTACTTCCTTCAACTGAATGAAGGAAACAGTTAGACAGTGTAATAGGTCCGACTTTTCTACCATCAGACATATCACTCGCAGCTCGAATGACATTGAATTGACATTGTTCAAAATCAACACCGACTGCATTTACTGGTCCTGTGCCTCTACCTGCAATAATTCCATAGTTTACTTTTTCAATAAAACCGCTGACGAAAACACCATTACAGTCAGATTCCGAATCAAACAGAATACCAGCATTTCCTGTTTTAAAATTACCCCATATGCGAACGTTAAGTTTTGATCCATTAGAAGCAGATCGCGCAGTAAAACGAATTGCTGAATCAGAGAAGTTCTCGGCTATCAGGTTTGGCGTGTTAAACCCCCAAGAACTAGGGCCAACAACAAGCGCGTCGTGTACAGAACTCTGCAATGTACAGTTAATCGATGAGTTAACGAATCGCTCCATGTATATGTTAGGGTAAGCGATGTCCTGACAATCAATCACCAGGCCTTCATCAATAGTGACATTGAATCGAAGTTGGCCCTGACCAGAATCAGCACCTTTTTTGCCATTAAGAAAAAGGAACATGCCATGATAAAGCTCAGTTCCGCCAGCCTGTAATTCTACAGTAGCAGGCGTGAAGCCAGGCAGTGCATAAATTCGCACTCCTTTTGCTCGGATATGCACAGCTTGCTTAAACCATAGTGGTGCAGAAATACCATAATCACCAGGTGGAATATCCATAGCCGGTGGTGAATACGGTGGAGTCAGTCCTTGCTGAAGAGTTTCAAGATATTCAATATACATTTGCAATGCAGCAGTCCAGTCGTTACCTACTATGGTGTCCCCTGCGGCATCTTTTAAGTTTAAATAATCGAAGTTCCGGTCGTGCTGAGTTCTACCGGGCCAGTCAGTAATTGGTTGCTTAACAGCAATTAGCGCATCCCCAAGTCCATCATTGTCATTATTCAGATCGCTGCGTAACTGTGTGTCACCTACATTTAACCACTTGCCCGGGCCGACACCACCTGATGACTCTGGGGTTGAGTTTGCGGGCACCACTTTAGTCCCGCCGGCAAATGAGCCCGTCCATTTGTAGTATGAGTTATCAGCAGGATTGAACAAAACCTCATTTGGATTATTTAAAGTAGCACCTGTATCAAATGTAACTCCAGTGAGGGTAACATATCCAAAGGCACCCATAACTTGCTGAGCAAGGTAATTGATGCCTTCAATAGTGTAATGTTTACTGCCGAAACGATCGGTGTATGTCCATCCCATTGACGTTACAAATTCATCGATTTTACCGGCGTTAAATTTCAGATCCTGAGGTTTTTCACTTGGAACAGGTAATTGAGTAGGTGTGGTAGCCATATTTATTCCATAAAAAACCCGGCACAGTGGCCGGGGTGTGATATTCGGATTAAGTACTATTCGTAGACTGAATCACTGTACTCTGCGACGGTCAGGGATACCGTATTGTCCGTGTTAGGTTTGATGCTGTTGACAGTCCATAACTGGCTGTCAAGTTCTTCCACTGTCGCTATGAGATAGCGCGAAGGGAGCTGGACAGTTTCTCCATTCCAAATGTTAAGTTGAATATCAGGTATTGCTGCGATGAAGCCGTATTTCGTGTCGCTGCGTGCCGTTACCGGATAACGCATGGTTGGGTTTCCCAGACTGTCAGTAACCAGCACATACATCGTACCGGTAAACATGATCGGTTCACTGGTGTCGAAGTCATTCCCGGCACGTCCAGTGATGTACCCCTGCTGCTGGTTGCTGTCGTAGATGTCCGGCATCTGAATGACGCTTCCTACCTGGATAATGCCGTCTTCAAACACTTTGGCATTCATCTTCACCCTCGAGTAAATCAGGCGTTTCGTTTCGCGAAGAGCGCGTTCCCGCGCCTGGTACTCGTTTCTGAACCCGACGATTTCCAGTTTGTTCGGATTTTCCGCCTCCTGTTCGACGATAGAGCCGTTCAGCACGCGGTAATTGATGTATGTCTTATTGTTTGTGGTTGGGTGAACATAGGACACTTGCACGCCGTCGTAACCGCCAGGCAGCGTGGCCTCATACGTCATTTTGTACTCGTCCGTCTTCATGTTTGCCCGGTTGAAAACTGCTGCCGGGTAACCTACTTTCTGATCGCGGGTGAACGTTAGTACACCGTCGTCCCAGTACGCCATGACAGAAGCCGCATTGCAGATCGCCTGCACCCGGTCGCCAAGTGAGTCGTTCTCATCGTCAAACGTGTAGTCGAAGTAACCAAGCCGATCATCTTGCAGGCTCTCCGCGATAGAGTACAGCCCGTAAAGATCAATGCTGCTTTCTGGCTGCCCACCCATTACAAGCCAGGTATGTGCAACTGCGTCAGCAAATGAGCGTGATGGTCTCAATGTGAAATCGACGGTTTGTGTCGTTAGGTTGTAACTGATAGTCTGACGAGTCACCAGTGCATTGTATTTTCGGTCACGGCTACCCAGTGCATTCTCTGTTGCCCTCACCTTTACGCGAACCAGCGTATCAGTTGGATGAACAACATTGCTGCGGATGTTGACGGCGTGAATTTCCTCAACTTTAAGAATGGACGCATCATTAGAGTTGTTTGTCCGTTGGAAGTTAATGGCGTATTTACCAAACCCTCCTGCTGGAACTATTTTATCTGTGCGATAAAACACTTCACTGGTCGACTTATGCGGTGTTCCCTGATGATAGGTGAAGGTCTGCTGCGTTCCTGGTATCTGATTGTAATCGTCATCGATTTTCCAGATTGTTACTGTCCAGTCCGCCCAATTTCCTCCACCGAGTGATGACTGTGTATGCAGCCAAAGCTCTGTAGACTCAACCGGCGAGAAGAAAGGTCCTACAACAAGCGCTTCGTTATCATTGAGGGTGAATGTAGTCGTGTTAATGGTTGCATTTACCGGAATAGTTGATGGGCCCTGCAAGTTACTCATGGTAAACGTATACCATTGAACAGGATTAACAACATACCCATCGTCGCTCTGTACCGCTGATATCAGCGTTCCTGAGAACCACACATCTTCAGTAACAGAACCAGATGCTGTGTTATATGAGATGCTGATCGCGAAAGTGACAGAGTGCGGCAATACTAAATCCATGAAATAATCAAACTCTGCCTGTTTAACTATTTTCATCGCTATCTGACCACCCGCATACTCACCGCTAACCACGGTATTTGCAGTCGCAGACTCTATAGGAAAATTATCGCTTTCGTTTGGCCCTGGCATCTCCTGCCCGTCGACATCGTCAAACGAATACCCCTCGTTAATGGTAGGTATCACCTCGCCAGGCTGATAAAACTGATATTCCGCACCGGCCATCGATCCGAGGCTCGACTCAGAGTAACGAACAGATTCATAGTCATACTTTCCTATTCCGACGCACATCCACTCAGTGACATATTTCAGGCCGCCATCGTTCTCACTCTGGCGCACATATTCAAACATCGACTCCTGAATCAAATCAGGAAACGATCTTACCTGTCCGTAAATGTCAGGCTTCGCTTTGTATACCCTGGCGGTATTTGTCTGCCCGGTCAGGCTGTTATTCGGTGAGTCGACGGTGTTGCCACCGTTGTTAGCAATTGCAGGCTTCGGAGCCAGGAAGGAAAACACAGCTCCAACAACTTTGAAGATCGGGCTCAGGATATCGCTGACGATGCCTTTTGGCTGGTCGAAAATCTGGATGGTGTCCAGTTCGCTCAGTTCAAACTCGAGATCATCATCATCACTTAACCTCACGCCGTTGCGGACGATCAGCAGATCACTGTGAAAGGTGGAATCATTGGCCGCCAGCCAGTCATAAAAAATGGTGCCGTTAGGCACCATGCAACGCAGCTTAGGCGTTCCTGGAAAATTCGATATCTCAACCAGCGCCATATTCGAAAAACTCCACTTTTGTGAATGCCCGATGAATAACCAACAAAGAATCCATGCGCACGCTTCCGTTCTCGCCGCGTGAGTGCAGCGCCTGCCTGTTTAGAACCAGGCCAACGTGTGCCGGTTGCGCGCCGCGGTACCCGACGAATATCCCACCTTCAACTGGTTTATCGACCTTGCGCCAGAAAACGACGTCACCCTGATAGCAGGTGAAGAAGTCCTCGCCGGCTTCGTAGTCCTGCGTCTGGTGCAACTCAATGCCGAGAACGTGCCGGTAATACAGCACTACCAGCCCCCAGCAGTCGACTTTATCGAACGAACAGGCACGATTAGCCCACGGCACGCCGATCACCTTGCTGATGAAATCAGAGGTACTGCAGCCCGGTGTATTCCTGCGGATCATAAAGTCGGCCTATGTTGTTGTTCAGCGGGTTAGTTACAGAAAGCGTCACAGAAGCGGCATCAGCGTCTATATCTACCGTCTTGACGTACAACGCCCAGGACTTTATCGGTACAGACACATCTCCACTGTCGAATATCTGCCGTGTGGCCGTGATTGCTGTTAACCGTGATGCGCCTTTCCACTGCTTCATCAGCGCTTTGATATCAGACGACAACCGACCAAGCTTTACCGTCGCGTCGATAACCGGTGTCCCGCTCTGCTGGCTTTCCTCAATCTCAAAACGGGCTGGCTCGAACGTCTGGCCGCCGAGAACCTTTGGGAAGAATTGTTTGTCTACCAGGCGAACATAGCCAAACGACGGATGATAGAAAGTGAGGGTGTCGTACAGGCCGCGTGTTGGGCGCTTCTGCTTGTAATCACGGTATGAAGGCATTATGGCACCCTTGGAATAGACTCCGGATCACGTCCGTCCGGATAGCCAGTGACGATAATATCTAACCATGACCCCCAAGGAGGCGGAAGTTCAACAATAATGTCGTCGAACTCGTCGTCAGCGTTGTAGAGATGATTGGCGATAACCGTTCCTGTCCAGGTCACCAAACCGCCATCAATGCTGGTCTGCACCGGCATCTGCGTAAAGTGAAGCTCCTGAACCTGTAGTCCGGATCCGCCAATATTAAGCGGCATCCTGAACCAGTTCAGCCCACGGTTAAGGTAGTTCGGGCTGCGCAGCCATTGCTGGAAGGCCTTTTCCTGAGCAAGGGTAAAAATCCAGGTCAGTGACCAGGTAACTTTCAAATCATCGGTAAGATTCTGAAAGATAGCCGGGCCGACCGCTGGCTGATCGGTCTGGAACCCGGTATCAAGCGTCATGTTTTTACTGGCCTTCTGCGCCAGCGGCAGCCAGTCGGGATAGTCGATAATTGGCATCAGCCTTGCCCCCTTGGCGTGCGTTTAACATTAAAATTGCTAGTTATGCCGCCGCTGATTGGGCCGCCATTATTCAGATCAGCTATAACCATATCGATAGTTAGCCCGCCATTACCATCAGAGCTTGCCTGCGCATCCACTGATGAGCCGTTATAGTTCTGTACGTTTAAAACAACGTTTATTCCTCCGCTCCCTTGCATGTCCTTATTGCTGATCACCTTGCCGTTGTCGCCGGGGATCATGTACTGCTTACCTGTGCTGGCCTGGTAAATCTCAGGCATGCCACCTTCGCCGACCTGGTACATACCGCCAGCAGAAACCGGGCCGCCATTCTTGCGCTTTCCGAGCAGGTTCGCGCCAATAACGCCAGCCACCGCTCCGAGTCCGATCGCCGCCGCCGTACCCATAGAGGCTATTGAGGAAAGGATAGCTGCAGGAGTCCAAGCCGCAGCGGTTGTCGCTGCCGCTGCTGTGCTGGTCGCCGTCTGCGTGGCCACTGCTGCCGTCTGCACAGCCGTCACCGTGCCGATAGCCGCCGTTTGTGCCGCCTGCCCCATGATGGCTGACTTAACCCACTCGATACCCATCTGGACGAACGAGTTAATGACGCTATTCAGGACCGTCATGCCAATACTGCGCATTGCATCACTGGCAGACATGCTGCCTGTGATGATTCCTGTCAGCGCGTTACTGGCAACTGAACCGAGTGAATCGAAAGCAGCAGCCGCTGCCTGCGTGGCTGCGTTCTGCTGTGCCCACTCTTCCCACATCGCCGCGTTACGCTGATCCCGGTATTGCTGTTCGATAGCAGCGCGCGCAGCCTCAGCCTCTCCGATCTTCTGCGGGTAGAGTTGGGCATATTGTTGGATATCAGCGATATCTTTCTGGTACTGGCTATCAAGTCCGGCAGTTTTGCTGGTTTTACCCTTGATAGTGCCGAACTTATTGGCAGCGTCAGTACGTTCCTTTTCTGCCTTGGCCTGGGCACGCAATGCGTTGGCGTTATCCCAGGCTTTAGCCGCGTATTGCCCGGCCAGAATGACCTGTTCCTGTGTCGCATCATTACCGAGAGACTGCTGTGCAGTAAGTACGGCCTGCGCACGAGATAATTCACCAACACTGCCCGCTGACAACTCGGCCTTCTGCCTCAGCTCGTCAAGTTTTTGGTTAACCGTCTCCTGCGCTTTAGCGTACTGCTCAGCTTCTTTCTGAGCTGCAGACTTTCCGCCTTTCGCTTTGCTGCCAGTAGCTGAGCCGGTCGTTTTAATCTCGATCGGCTTTGTGTTAGCCGCGGTCTGTGATGCTTTGGAAACAGCAGCCAGATCGCCAACCAGCATGGCGGCTTTATTGCTCAGCCCAGCCAGGGCTTTGTTTTGCGCCTCCCAGCCATCAAGCCCAAGCCAGGACCAGGTGCGCGCCCGGCGGTTAAACATTTCAGCCGTACTGTTCAGATCAGAGATCTGAGCGTCTGCGGAAATGGCTTTGCCTGCCAATCTATCTAACGCTGCTGTTAACGAGTCGATTACCGTTACCATCCCTGAACTCGCGCCAGTAGCCTGGTTAACTGAGTCGATCATCGACAGGAATGAGTTAGTCAGTGCGTTATTGGCTTGAGACAGAGTACGAGGAAGTTTTTCGAACTCTGCATTTACTGAGCCGGTTTGTTTCTGGATGGCGTTCAGTGCGTCTTCAGCAGTCAGTTTACCGTCCAGCATCAGCTGGCGAAGCTCTCCAACACTTACGCCCATCCCAGCGGCAATCTGACGCGCCAGTTCAGGCATTTGCTCGAGGATGGAGTTAAACTCTTCCGCCCGGATAGTCCCCGAAGATATCGACTGGCCGAACTGACGAAGAGCATTAGCCATTTCTTCGGAAGAGGAGCCGCCAATGCGACCTATTTTCTGAAGTGTTTCGGTGAGCTGAATGATCTGGCCGTTCGTCGCGCCGGTATCGCGCAACGCTGTTCTGAGGGTTTCCCACAGCTTCGCGGTGTCCTGCAGTGATCCGCCCGTTGCCGAGCTTATGCGCATCAAACCCTGCATTGTCTGGGTGGCTGCCGCGGCGCTGCCAGTTAACCGCTCGATCCTGGCCTGCATTTGAGACATGGCGTCAGCCGCTTCAAGGAAGCGCTTACCATAATCAACTACCTGAGATACGGCGATCGCGGAAGCTATTGCAGACAGCCCTGTCTTTAACCCAACAGAAGATTTTGCTGTCTGATTTTGCGCTTGTTTGAGGTCGTATAATTTCCCGGCAAGCTCGCCAATTTCTTTTCTTTGAGCCGCAGTGGCAGATGAACCAGCTTGGAGCCTGGCCGAAAGCATTGCTGCACTTCTCGCTCCATTCTTCTGCTCTTCATTGAGAACAGCGATCTGCTGTGTAAGGCTCAGAGAAATTGAGCGCAATCTTGCCGCGTCATTGGCATGCTGCGCTGCCTGCTTGGCTGCTTCAGACGATGCTTTTGCTGACGCATTTTGAGCAGATTTGAGGTCATAGAGCTGGCCGGCAAGCTGAGAAATGCGCGCCTTTTGCTCGTCAGTTGCCCCATTCCCCGCTTTCATTTGGGCAGACAGGATAGCGGCGCTGCGAGATCCATCAATCATCTCAGCGTTAAGGACGGACAACTCACCCTCAAGGGATGAGATCGCCGATTCTGATGCTCTGAAAGCAGCGGCACTGTCGCTATTTGCTTTTGCAGCATCGATGGCGGCCTGCTTTACGTCAAAAAGTTTTACCGCAAGGTTACCAATCTCCCTGCTCTGCGCCTCTGACGCATCCCCTGACGCTGCAATCTGAGCTGCGAGGGCGGCAGCGCTGCGTGCGCCATTTTTATTTGCCTCTTCAAGAACTGCTATTTCGTTACCAAGCCGCTCCATGATTTTGGCTGCATTGCTCGCGTCATCCGCAGCCCTTGCGATCGACTTGCCAGATTTATCAGCAGATTTTTCGAGCCCGGAAAAGTTATCGGCGGCTTTACCTGCGCCATCACCCATTCCGTCAAGCGACTCAATGGCTTGTCGGCCAGCCTGAAGTAGGGGTGCTATATCAGCGCTTACTGTATAGACGATGCTACCGGCGTCTTTCTCACCTGCCATGTCATTCTCCGGTTATTGCTTTGCTTTTGCCCTGCGAGCGGCCTGTTTAGCCAGGTACTCGTCGGCGATGCTGTCGTACTCTTCGCGAGTAAAGCCTTTCTGGTCCGGGTATTTCGCCGCCAGCAGCATCTGAAATTCAGTCATAGTTAACTGGGCGGCTTCGGCGCGGTTCATGCCGAAGTGGCTGCGTGCCGCGCTGATGTAGTCGAAGGCTTTAAACTCGGTAGTACGTTCACCAGTCTCATGGCGCTGCAGCTGGCGAACCTTTGCCTTTCCGACTACACCGTGCTGCATGAGATGCTGAGCCAGTACGATGATGTCGTTCTTCGGCATCTGGCCCGGGCGGTAGACGACGCAGTGCCGCCACCCTTTCCACTCGCCGATCATTGGCGTCAGGTCGTCATCGCAGCACGACTGCAGCACCAGCATGCACGTTGATAAAAGCTTCTCAGCGGCGCGGTTGAAAGAAGGAGACAGCCATTCAGGAAAGCGCCCCAGCGTGCCAGCACAAACCTCAATGAGCAGAGCGACATCATTGCCGTGGATGGTGGCGTATGCCTGCACAATCTCTTCCGGAGTGCCGATCCTGGTCATGGCCTCAAATGAAGGCCGTAGCAGGTAATCTTTCCCTCCTTCGCGGCTGTCGCTGATAGAGAGTTCGCCAATATCGGTTAAAGCGGTCATAGGCCTTCCAGTAAACGGGCATTATCAAGGGCAGCACGCCGCCCTTTGGAATGTCCGTTAGGTAACGGTGACCGTATGCACAGCCACAAAGTTGCCGTCTTCGGTGTTGACGATGATCTGCGCGCTGCCGGTGGCGACACGCGTCACGGTAACGGTGTTGCCGGAGGCAGTGGCCGTTGCTTTGGTCGCATCGGTAGTCGCTACAGTGAAGTCTTTGTTGGTTGCGCCGGTTGGTGCGATGTTCACCGTGAAAGTGCTGGTGCCACCTGCCGCGCCGGTGCTGGTAGCCGGAGTTACCGTTACGCCAGTCACCGCTACAGCAGTCAGCTCGTTCACTTCGATGGTGGTTGCATCACCGACTTTGAACTCGGTGGAGAACGTGACGATGTCGTTGGTACCGCCGTCAGAACTCAGCGCCGTGATGTTCATGTAGCCGACGAATTCGACCGGGCCGTAGTCCATGCGCACCCAGATCCCAGGCTGGCGCTTGGCCTTCAGCTCGTCAGCGAAATACTTGATGAACTTGCCGACGCCGTACTGATCCAGTTTGTCCTTCTTGCGCACTTCACCTTCAAAGCTCAGGGTGAAATCACTGTTGGTGATGATGGTCTCGACATAGCCGCCGCCGTCATCCGCATCAGAAGTAACCGAGTTAGGGTTGAAGTCGAAGCCCTTCGACGTGCCAGCGGCCAGCGCCATCCACTCATCTTCGAGTGGTTTGACGTCCGGGCAGCCATCGGCGACTTCCAGCACGACCGCACCGCCGAACAGGCGCTCGTTCGAGTTCTGGCAATTAGCCATGTGAAACTCCTCTTTGACGTATAATAGAAAACCCGCCGGAGCGGGTTATTTGGTTGGGAATGGCTATTCGCCGTAAGTACAGGCGAACTGGAGTCGGAAGACTATTCGCCCTTCTTCTGTGAGCACCGGAGCGGGAATTGCGCCCATGTTCTGGATGTATCCGACACACTCGTCAGCCATGGGGTTGGCCTGGACATAATCGACAATACGCTGCACGGCATTGAGCGCATCTTTGCGCTTGTCCTTCGCGCCGACAACGTCGACCAGGACGTGGTACTCAGAGCCAAGATCGGTGCGGATATTTGACCCGCCGTTTGGCCTGAACACCATGATCGCCTTCGACAGGTCGGCTGGGTCGTCGTACATCAACTGCTGAACCGTGAAGCCGGTAGTTAGCCCGGCATCACCGAACATGTTGCGCACCCGCTCATGCATCATGGGCGTCATAGTGAAAGCTCCTTGCGCATCACTGCGGCAACGTTATCACGCTCATCATTCGCGCCTTTGGTCAGGAATTGCGGTTCACCATGCGGATCCCAGTAGTTCCCCGTCCCGCTACCGCCGCCAAATTCTTTCGGTTTCTGCGGGCCGAACTCAGACCGGTTACTGGTCACGCCGAAGTGCGCGCGCGGCTGGCCTTTCAGCTTGCCTGAGGCTTCGTGCACGTATGCGGCATAGTTGGCTGAGTAACCGATGCGCCCGGTGATGAGAACCCCGCCAGCGTCGATTTCTCGGAACTGGCTGTTAATCAGCGTAGAGGTGTCGATCGGGGTGTAATAAGCTGCCCGGGCACCGATAAGAATCATCGCCGACTGCAACGCGCGAATTACCTTGCGGCCCTTAACGTCGTTGATGACATCGTTCAGGTGCTTCTTCGCCTGGCTGATGCCCTTCACTTTGACGCCCATGGCTACACTCCCGTCAGGATGGCGTAATCATCCGCCAGGCGCTCGAACGTGTCGGCGTAACGGATAACCTGCCGTACCTCGTCAGCACCGGCGACAACCGGGTCAGCCTCGGTAGAAACGCCAATCAGTAGATAATCACCAGCGGCCGCCAGCGCGAACTCCGTCCAGACGGTGTTCTTGACTACGATTTCAGCGCCCAGGCTGGCTAACTTTTTGCTGAGTCCGCCCTCGTAATCACAGAGGATTTGCTCAGGTTCGGCATATCCCATCGGATCACCGTATTCGTTATTGCCTTCCAGTTTGCGCCAGATGGTCGCAGTGGCGGTATAACTCCAGTTCGCTACCGATGACATCAGCCCTCCTTCCAGCGCAGCACCTTCGCACCGGTCGCCCGGATGCGCGGGCAGTTGATGAACCACTCGCCGTCAGATTTCACATAGCCGGTAGTCTCCCGCCCCGTGTCGGTCATCACCCAGACGCGAGTGAAAGAACGCGGCAGGCCGTGCTTAACGGACTTGTACGTCATCAGCAGCCTCCGACCACCATGAACAGGCCGACGCTGTTACCGGCGCTGATTGGCAGCTCACCGGTGCAGCCGCTGGTATCGATGCGGGCCAGCGAGTCGCGCAACCAGGTGATGCTGTCAGCATCGTAATCGAATGAGCGTGACGCACCTGACGGCGCACCCTGCGATTTGATGCGGCGAGCCCCGGACGACGTAGCCATAAGCGCGGCGGCATACATCAGAATCAGCTTTGCAGTGCACTCGTCATACCCCGCACCATCGAGGCACGGGATAATTTTGTTGACCGCGCAGAGAATCGGATCCAGCAACGCCATGGGAATGGTGTAACCCAATTCACCGAGGTAAGCCTGCACGTCTGCCGCTGTGATTGGGTCAGCCATGGTTATTTCGCCTTTTTCGATTTAGCGGAGGTGTCTGCCTGCTCTGCCTGCTCTGCCTGCTCTGCAGATTTATCGTCGGCGCCAGGCGTGGCGACTTCAAGCTCCTGCTCGTCGACTTCGTCAACCACTGAAACGCGCCCAGCGAATGCTGGCGGCACATCAACCGCAACAAACTCATGACCAACCGGCAATTGCTGGAATACGCCGTTAATCGTTCCCCAGCAACCCGCCTTCTCGACTTTTAACTTTTTCATGCTCTCTCCCGAAGAAAAGGGGCCGAAGCCCCTTAACCCTGTGCGTTGAACACTTTAGAACGACCGTTGAAATCGCGCTTAATCTGCAGACCGACAGCACTCCAGACCAGGGAGTTGTAGTTGTCGAACGGATTCTGACGCGGGATCATGAACGTACCCACCGGCGCAGCGATGCGCGTCTTGATGTACTGAGAGTTGCGCACGTAAGCGATGAAGTGGTTACCGGTCAGTTTAAAGGTCTGGTTAAACGACTCGATGCGTCCATAGCGCAGGATGTATTCCAGCACAGTGCCTTCTTTGAATCCGGCAGCATCGGAATACGGTCGGTTCAGGTTGCGCATGATGTCTGGCGACGCCCAGAGCTTAACCTTCTCCTGCACGTAGTTATCATCAAGAAGTTTGGCGAACGGGCCGGTGAAGAATGCCACTGATTCATCAGGTGTCGAGGTGGTCAGGTCAATATTCAGACCGGACGCACTCAGATCCACCTGGTTGGTGTTGGCGTGGTTGGTGATACCTGCGCCGACATAACCTTTCACCTTCACCTTCGCATCGCCTGACAGCATGTAGTCAGCCATGTCTTCACGGATAGCCGCAACGTGCGCTTCCTGATCGTCAGCCATCGCGTCAAGGTTTTCCGACTGCATGCCGTTCCATTCACGCCATTCACGGCCGTAGCCAGTGTTGAAGATCGGGATTGGGTCACCAGCTTCGTCGTAGATGACTTTATCCAGTTCTTCCGGCACATGACCAGTCAGGGTGCGATGAACCTTACCGGCATCGCTGGAGACGCGGTACAGAGCCGCAGTTTTACCGATGGAGATAGGAGTACCCAGGCCGAGCAGGTCATCCAGCAGGCCGTTTCCTTCGTCATTACGGAAGACTCGAGTAGTAATATTGTCC
Organism: Citrobacter sp. W9; assembly: GCF_026719375.1. NCBI lineage: Bacteria > Pseudomonadati > Pseudomonadota > Gammaproteobacteria > Enterobacterales > Enterobacteriaceae > Citrobacter > Citrobacter sp. W9. The sequence continues at coordinate 60,924 of NZ_JAPPTE010000021.1, forward strand.
ACTTCACGCCAGTAGTCTTTGGAGATCAGCGCGGCCTGGTTAACTTCCAGCGCGCCGCCATACTGGGCGGAAATGGAGTTCTGGTTGATGTTGAAGGATTCACGCTGCATCAGCAGCTGGTTCCACGCCTGTTTTACCTGGTTATAGTCGATAACCAGCTTTTTGTTGAATACGATCATGCTCATGCGGTTGCTTTCCCTGATTTGCGAACTTTCACGAGCTGAGCTTCAGCGCCAACAGTGATTTTTTCGCGTGAAAAGAAGAGGACTTTGTCAGTTGCCGGAGTGGCTGACTTAGAGAGGGTTCCGTCTCCAGCGGAGATCAGCCCTTCGTTCTCCAACAGAACCTCACCAGCTTTAACCAGCATGTGATAATCGACATCGTCTTCGCACATGATGGCCGCGCCAGTATCACCAGCAGGGACTGCATCGCGAATATCACCACCGCCGATATAGTTGTGCTGAAGTGCCAGAGCTACGCCGGTTCCACCAGCCACATTGTGAACAGCCAGTTTTCCGGTGCTGTCGAGCATCACCAATGAGCCAGGCTTCACGGCCGCCGCCATGATTGCTTCAATGACCTGCGGGTCATTCTTACGGGCCGGGCCCGCGATTACGCTATGGAAACGAGGTGCGAGAGCCATTATTCAGGTGCCTCCATGTTAAGGATTTCACTCTGAGCGCCATTCCCCTGGAATGCAGGGTTCAGACCGGTGCTGGTCTGGCACTGTGAGTACAGGTCGTTCAGCGCATCGCCGGACAGGGAGTTAACCGCTGCTTCGGTCATGAACGAGAATTTCGCCTTAACCGCGTCGCGCTTGGTTTTCAGTTCGCTTTCAGCGTTCGCCTGCAGCTGAGTTTTCAGCGTGCTGATTTCATCGGTAAGCGGCTTCAGTGCCAGATTGACCGCCGCGGTAATCGCATTGGAGTTAATCTGAGCCTGATCAGGGTCGCCGCCACCTTCTTTCTTCTGCATCTGCTGGTTGTAGGCATCCCAGACCTGATCGTCGGTCAGCCCCTCGGTTTTAACGCCTGCGGCATTGAGCGCGGCGATCATCTTCTCTTTCATCGGGTTTGTTTCTCCGTTGGTTTTGACTTCGTACTCAGTTGGTTTGCGCACGACTTCTACTGGTTCGCCGACAAGCGTTACGACCTTGTCAGAGATGAGGTACTTCTGGTCGAAGAGTTTCGGCTTGGAGTTATCACCGTCTTCTTCGTAAACGAAATGGTCAGGCCAGACACTGACGACGTGGCGCCACTTTTTGTCGTCCTGTTTGATAGACATGCGCAGCGCCTGATAGATGTCGTCGAAAGACATCTCAGATGAATTGCTCAGGAAGAACTTCACTTTGTTCCACCATCCATCTTTCATGCTGTTGGCGGCATCGATGAGGCTGGCGGTCTCAACTTCCCCCTCCTGGCCGTCTGCGTTAACGAACATGCCAACACCTTCATCTGGCGTGCCAGCTCCAGGCTCATCCAGCAGGATCGCGGTGTGCTCAAAATCAAGATTGTGAGCAACCCAGGAGTGTTTCTTTCCTTTCGACTCACCAGCGCGTTGTTCTTTGTTGAGCAGTAGTCCAGTCGAGACATGGATTGGGTCGATATTCTCCCCAGACATCATGTCGTCCAGGCGCTGAATAAGGCGCTTCCCGTCAGGCTTGGTATCTGCCATGGCCTTATTGACGTAAACGTCCATAACGACCTTGTCGTTGGCCTTGCTGACGTTCTGAGCCCAAGCTCCGGCGTAGTATGTGTTCAGCGCCTCTGGGTCGGTCGAAGGAACATACTTCCCGTTAACCATGGGATGCCCGATCGGCATCAATTTTCGCTCCATGGTTTTGAAGCTTTTGTTAATCTCCTCAGCCGGGTACAGCCCGCCATTCATGACGATGTCATCCACGATCGGAACAACACCACGAATGACGTAGTGTTCCTGTCCGTTGATAGTCGTCGTTGAGATGTTGGAGGCGTTGATGGCGAGGGATTTAACGTGGATGCTGGATAGCTTCACGTTGCGTCCTCTTAGTGTTTCATTGGTGGAATTTTCGGACCTGCTGCCGGTTTAAAGTCCTTTTTCACCGGGCGGCAGTCCATACAAAACATTGCAGGGAACTTCACATATCGACCGCATCGGTGACACGAGCAAGAGCTACGTTGTGAAGGTGATCGAGGCACAAAAACGATAATAAGTATCAGTGGAATAGCGATAAGTAACGCGCCGAGCATAGACCCTCCCTAAGCTGCTTTAGGCCATTGTTTTCGTTCGGCTGCCAACTTATCCGCCAACCCTTCGTTGAATATGCTGCCGTCGTCGTTGAGCAGCACCGGAATCTGGCTGCAATAACAGTTGTACCGGTTACCGTTCTCGGCGTAGAAATCCCGCACCTCTTCGGTGGTATAAACGAGGCCGTGTCGGCTGGCATGCCAGGTACGTGTCGTTGGCTTGAGTGCAGACAGCCACAGCAGGCCGGTATTCAGTCCCAGCCTGTCGGCCGCCCAGTCCGTCTCATTCCATTGTGCCCGTCGAAGCGCGCCGACCTGCTCAGTCTGAGCGATAGTCTTGGCCTTCGACATCGACACATCGAGACGCTTACTGATGACGCTGGCCGTATCGCGAGGATTCACGCCACGCGCCACCGCATCGGTGATGATGTTGGTCAGATCGCCGCGGGCGGTGTCGCTGATGACCTTCCAGTCGCTGAACGTTGTCAGCCTGGCCGCCGCCACCTGATTAAGATAGCCGGGGCTGCTTAAAAGCTGCTGTAACGTTGTCTGGCTGGCGTACACCTGCGACTGTTGCGATAGGTTATTGAAGGCCTCCAGCGTGCCGCGCCGCGCCTCTGCGACGACGTAATCCATAGCCCAGAGGTTTTGCTCGCCACCATCCAGCAGGTAATCGTCGAGAATGCCCTGCACTTCTTCCAGCAGGTCAGCCAGTTCTTGCTGCGATATATCGTAGATAAAGCGGCCAGCATTTACCTGGTAAAGCGTAGGATCTTCGCCGTTAACGTGGCACAGGAAGTGCCATTTGTGGCTGTTAGACTCGCGCTCTCGCCCAGTCAGGCGCAGATCGAACAGTGTTTTCAGTGCAACCTTTATCGCGTAGTAACGGTCCTCAATGTCGCGCTCCATCTTGCTGACGGACTTTCGCGACATCGTGGGGTCAACTTTAGACCGTGGTATTACCGGACTTTTCGGCTTCAGGTTCTGGGTCGGCCAGAGGATCAGGTTTTGGTTTGTTGCCATCAGGCGTAACCTCATCATCAAGCTCAGGCAGTGGTTGCAGTTCGCCAGCAGTACGAATTTCGTTTTCAGTGATAGCTGAACGCCCGAAGGCATTCGTCGATTTCACTGCCACGTCTGCCAGTTTGTCCATGTTGGCAATCTTCTCTGCCTGGCTCGGTGCCAGTAGGTCAGACCAACCAACGGTGATTTCTTCATTCTTCGCCGGTGGAATAATGCCAAGCACCCAGAAGCGGGAAACCACGTCAGTGATAACGTCAGTCAGGAATCCTTTACGGCGGCTCATCCTGGTGCGTCCCCAGCCTTTCGCATCCTCGGTACTGGCGCGCTCACCCGTCTGCATCCCAATAAGCTCCTTCACAGGGATTGGAACGGTCGCGCAGAATTCGCACAGATCGGTTCGCCATGTCGGCTCTGGGTCAGCCGCCGCAACACTCAATACCTCAGCGGTACCAGCCTGCATAAAGCTGGCACTGTCGGTGCTGTCGTTAAGGCGGCGGACCTGCTGATCAAGCGCTTCCGCAAGCTGCCCCTCAGCTACGCCAAGGGCCTTGGCAAGGGCGGAGAAGTTCGTCTTCTCACTGAACGAGTAGTTGAGCTGGCGACTGGCGTTCTTCAGGAAGCCCTCTGACGCACCGCCGCTCACTTTCTCGATATCCAGCAACTTGTTGAAACCAGCTTCAAGCAGCGACTTTCCTGACGTCATCACGCCATCATCAGAGCCCTCGGCCAGGATGATTACGCGATCAGGGTGGACGTTGATGATTCTGCCCGGACGCGCGTCAAAGTCCCCGTCAACCGGAAGCTCTGTGAATGAGTACATCGTCACTTCTCCGAACGTTTCGCTGTCCGGGTTGTTATCCCATGCAATAGGGTCTAGTTGTGCTTCCCACGCAGGAATTAACTTAACAAGTGCCTTTTCCTGTAGTCTCCCGACAACCGTGGTGTCCACTTGCTCAGACCAAGCCTTACTGTCCTTAATCTGAAGAAGAATCGCTGAGTAACGGCCAACCAGGTTTCGACGGTCGGCGCCCTTAATCTGTTCCCAGCAACTCTTCAGCAGCTTATTTACGCGCTTATCCCAGGCTGTTTGCTGAGTTGCGTCCTTCGTCTGATCTCCTTCGTAGACTTCCGGGTAGTCCTCCCAGCAACCGTCAAGCATTCGCGTCACAGCGGCACCGGCAACCGCATTGCGGCGGTACGCCCGGTAAAAGTCATCAAACGTGAGGTGTAGCGGGTAACCGAACTCCTGATAGAGCCGCTGCCGCTTCGTGTTGCTGGTTCCGTTAAATAGCATCGACAGATTTTTATTGCGCTCCCGTTCGATGCTGGAGTTACTGGCGCGCTGTTGTTTCATTTCGCTTTCGGTCACGATGTCCTCCGTCAGCGCGATCGCACCAACATGCCGGTTATTTTTTGTGGTGAATGCAGTACGCGGTAACGAGTGGCATCCCAGTCGTGATCTTCCTGCTGGGTGTCAACGTCGTCAGGATTTTTATCGTCGCGGACGAGCACAGGAATACGGCTTATCCAGCCACGGCAATAATCGAAAACGTAGAAAGCTGGCTTTTCAGGAATGCCTGATTCAAGATTTTTTCCTTCGATAACGGCTTCAAGCATGTCAGCGAACAGCGAAGCGCCATTGATTCGTGAGCCAGGCTTTTTATTTGATGGAAGCCATTCAACGCCCTGTTTCTCCATCTTTTGCGCAATGGATAGCTCGTCATCGCCAGTGTTGTAGATCGCGCCATCGGCTGGGCCTTTCACAACCTCGCTGCAAATTCCTGGCATGATGTGCAACTGCCCCTGCGTGACACCGTCGATTTTAATCTCTTCCGGCTCGTCGACGTCTTCGCCAACCAGCCGCTTGTCAATCCACGCCACGCCTTTCGCGACGTTGGTGGATGACATATTCAGGCCTTTGTTCAGCTCATCAGGCGGGCAGCCGTACCATTCTCCGATCAGGATTATCGAACCTGCCGGCGGGCAGAACTGTCTACCATCTGGCAGCTCGGCGGCGGTGCCATCAGCCTGCGCCCACCACAGATTAGAGAACGGCTTCGACTCACCCCAGTCATGGGAGCGGTCAACCGTCCAGCTATCCGGGATGCGGAACGGCTTAATAACGTGCAGCGCTTCATTCCACAGGTGGTCAAAGCGGCCGCCGCTGGTCACATCCCACGAACCCTCTACCCACGCTTTGCGCCGGTTCGGGTCCTTGATAGCCATCAGGGTTGCGATGTACTGCGGGTCGAGATACGGGTTCTCTTTGAACGATCCGTGAATGGCAACGCGAGTGAGCGTCACATCCTCTTCTTTCTCTGTCTGCGGGTTAAATACCTTCTGCGTTTCACGAATGATGGTGCCGCGTGGCGCTGGCTCAATGAAGCGCTTCTTAACCCACGTATGACCAATCCCGAAAGGGTTTGTCGTGCTGAATGTTTCCAGCGGGATAGGCTTCAGCAGCCCACCGTCAGCCAGCGGATAGTTCTCAGGCCGGAACGACGAGCGTCGGCAGGAGAACATCATTTCGTAAAACTCGGCAGACTGCTGTTTAGTCAGCTCGTTAAAGCCGATAAAAGGAAACTCCTGCCCGTGGTAGTCCCAGTAGTCGCTCTCTTCTTTTCCGAAGCGGAAAAGTAACTCTTCACCAGTCGGCCACACCCATCGCAATTCACTGGCAGATGCCAGATAGCGGGCGCCGTCGTTAAACAGGCGATACATGCGCTTTGACTGCGTGATGATATCGGTGAGGTTTTTATACTCGGTATCGAAAATGACGCCACGCCAGAACGAGCCATAGCCCAGACCGACCAGGCGACGAAAGCGCGCCAGCTGCGCGGCAGTTTTACCCGGCCCTCGAGTCCCCTCGTAAAGGATTTCGTTACAAGGGCAACTCAGGGAGAGCGATTGTGATCCCGGCAGAGGTTTCCAGACGGCTTTGTAATTCATCCACCTAATACCTCGCCCTGCTGTTTCTGCGCCGCCTTTTCCCAGTCATCAACGTTATCGCAGGACGGTACCGGCATTACGTTATGCGTGGCGATGACGCTTTGCTCAACCTTCTGTTTGTTGGTGTAGACATCCCCAACCTCTTTAGCAGCCTGCTCGAGAAGCTGAGCTGTCATGCCGAGGTTTTTCATGCTCTCTGCGGTTGTCGACATCCTTTGCAGGACTCGAAGCCGGTAGGCTTTATTGGCGATGGGGATATCGGAAATCTCATTCTGGAAGCGTTCGCGAGTTGCGTTGAAAAGTTCGACCCACTTTTTTGCAAGCGTCTTACCGCTGGCCTTCGTAGGGTCGTGAGATTCAGCCTGTTGCCGGGTTATATTGATCCCGAATTCTTTTTGGACAGCCTCGACGACCTGCGATGGCGTGTCATAACACGCAAGCGACTGAATGATGAAGGCTTTCACATCAGGTTTTAATGCAGCCATAAATCACCATTCGTCTTATACAGTCCAGTATTTAAGCCAGTTTCAGCATGCACGTCCCGCACGCTCTGGCGATGTTAAGTTTTGCCACCTCTGCAGGTTGATTGGCTGCGTCCACCAGTTCTTGCACGTCGGTGCTGGCACCGTACCGACGCACAACACCAACGAACTCTTCGACATCGTGGCCACGCAGTGTAAGCACTGGCTGCCCGGTCTCTTTGTTGAACTTAGGCGCGCCGAAGTCATCGGTAGCCTGGGCAATGTGGTAAAGCTCATGCTCTACCAATGCGCAGAACTCGAGGTCGCTGCATTGTGAACAATAATCGGCGGCCAACGTGATGATGAACTTCGGAATGCGCCCGAACCATTCATACATCTGCTGTTCCATTCTGGCTTTCTGCCAACCACCGGCGCGGAGCATTACCTGCTCGGCCTGACCGAGGACATAACGTCCTTTCTTCGCGAATGAGTCAGACGCCCACATGAAGCAGAGGTCAGCCTCTAACAGGTGTTCGTGGTCAGGGTTATGGATGCTGCCGGTATCGCTGAGGATTTGGCGGCTAATCCACTCATGCACTTCATTTGCGGGGATCAGCCTGGTATATGGCTGCCAGTTCTCGGAGTCGATGAAGTTAACTGGCGGATATGGCCTGCGATCGTCATCGTTAGCCATGGGTTACTCCGTTGTTTGTTCTGCTGGCGGCTCTACAGGCTCAAAGAGGAAGTCTTCAATGCTGTCAGGGCTGAAATATCGCCACTTACCCTCTTCGTCAGCGAGAGCAACGAAGCCGTTGATGATTTCTGGCTGACTGCGGGTCATGAGCCCGGTGAAGGTCTCTTTGGATTTTTTGGTGATTGTGATTCGGTAGATGGTAGCCATTTCGTTCTCCACGTGTCGCAGCTGTTGCCCTGCTCCTCAGAAGTGCTTAGCCACTTACGGCTTACCCGTCAGCAAGATGTGATCACCATCCTTGCGGGGTTACACAAATCATTATCGAAGCTCCTCGGTGAAGAGCCTCTGTAATGTCGCGATCAACCAATCAGCAATTCTGGCTGGGTCACCTGCATGATGTGCTCATGTTCAAGCGCCAGGACGCGCTTCTCTTTCTTCCGTTCGTTCATCAGCCGGCTGCCAATCGTGCCTTTCAGCTTCGAACGTGTTTCTTTGATGGCATAGCGGTGCTGCATTTCTTCGCCCATGGCAACTCTTCTGCTAAGTTGCTCAGCCATCCAGTTAAAGGCATTGATGTAACACTCCTTAACTGCGGCGGCGGTTTTACCAGTAAATCCCATCACTAGCATCATGCATCCATCGCGGGTGATGTTATACATCGGCTGAACATCGCCATTTTTATCAATGAAATCAATGGGCGCAAAATTGCGCTGGGTAAAATCATCGGAGCATTTAAGGTTTCTGATGGCTCGCAATACGTCTTTGTGTCGTTTACCAAAATAGTTAGCCACCTTTAGCGATGTGGTGATTATCTTGTTGTCGAGTGTCGTGACCATTTCGCGGAAATCGAAGGCCGGAATAACTGACGGATTATTCATAGCGTCTTTACCTTTTAGAAAGATGAGCCTGTTCGCACAGAAAAGCCGCCCCGAGATGGTCGCCACCATATACGGCAGTTCCCAGGCTCAGCTTTCTGAAAGACTCGGGATTATCATGCGCTGCGATGCGCGGTTTACTGCGGGCATAAAAAAGCCCCGCATCTCGCGAGGCTCATTAAAAGGACTTTGTACTTTGCAAAACGTGTTTATTTCAGACACTGCTCTCTGATGTAGTCCTGCAAATAGCCGACTTGCTTCGTTACTGTGACAATTCGCTCTCTGAGGATGAAATAATCCCGTTCAGCGGAGTCAGTAAGTCGGGGGCTGGAAGCATCGACCATGCCGCCGGTGCTGGTCGCTCCGTTCGCGGGACATTTTGCGTTGATGCGCAACCCACACTTGCCATCGCGAACACAACGCTGCAGATCATCAAGCTGCTTTTTCGCATCGGACAATTCCTTCGTGTATTTGGCATCCAGCGCAGCCACATCTCGCTGGCGTACCTGCATATCTTTGATGGCGGCATTCGCCAGGCTGAGTTTCTCAGTGGCTTTGTCGCGCTGGTCTTTGTAGGTGATGGCGTTGTCGCGGTAGTGATTAACAACCAATCCAAGCGATACGATGATGCAGACGACAACGGCAATGATGATTGCGGTTAACCGGCTCATTTCTGACTCCAGGTGCAAACCTCATACTCAACGTCGCGTCTGTTCATCAGGCCCTTCCATTTCTTTCCACCGGCATATACCCAGCGCTTTAGCTCAGAGCATGCTCCAGCGTAATCTTTCGCGTTGAGTTTCTTCAGCAGGGTTGAGTTGATGGTTGCGGTAGCGCCGACGTTGTAAGCAAAGCTGTAGATTGCTGCTCGCTGGGTTTCAGATGTCTGCACTTTGATATGCGGATCAACCTGAGCGGAGATGCGAGTCATGTCTTTTCGCGTTAGCGCGTCACACTCTTTGTCGGAGTAATATTTACCCCAGATGATATCGCTTCCGGTGTGGCCATCGCATACGGTGACAATACCCACTACGTCTTTGTATGGGTAATGCTCGCGACCTTCGAGGCCCGTCTTGCCAGATACCATTACCGTGGCAATACTAACAGCCCCGGTTCCGAGTGCGGCGATAATGCTATTTCTGAGCGCCGGAGACATTGCCATTTAGCCGATCCTCTCGCTCTTTGCGTTTGTAGTACCAGTTAACACCGAACGTCCCTATTGTGCAGACGATACCAATGATGATTGCCCAGTCATTTAGCGATAGAACGCCGCTCATGGTTGTTAATCCTCCAACCCAGTAACTGAGCCACTCTCTGATTTTATCCATGCGATACATACTCTCACCTCGCGTTATTAGCGGGTGCTGTGTCGTAGTAGAGAAGCGCCTCACCCATTGCGTTCAAGGAGTAAGTGGTTAGCTGCATGGATGGGCGCGAATAAAAAAGCCAGCGGCGATGCTGGCAAGATGAGGGTAGTGCGTTGAGCTTTCGCTCTTATGGTCCTGGTAGGAATTTAGTGCAATAAAAAAGGCCGCCTTAGCGACCTTCCATTAAAATATTTTTTTCTGCTGAGATTGCTCAGCCCATCCCGGTTTATTGAATGGGTAGCATCCATTCCCTTGTGCGTTAGATAATGCAGCCAAGTTAGCTTCTTTCCACCGCTCTTCTGTGGATTTAACGCTGTGATTTATATAAACCATGCCATCACCAGACATCTCTTCTGCATACTCTATCGCCTCTTTCTTCCTGTCAGAAGAGAAGCGCTTAGAATTACCGGCACTCAAAAATCCTGATATTTCATATGCGATCCATTCCTTGGTTTCTGCATTAAATAGCACTTGCCAATCTTTACACATAACAACCTCGTCTAGTTGCTCGTCAATGTTCGCTATGGCAGACAGTGACGATACTGCTTTTCGACTGGCCGGCCTAGCCATAGCTTAAACGCAAAAACGCCACGAGCTATTAACCCGAGGCGCTTGAATGAATGCAGTAATCCATCATTGAGTTCAGGTTAAACAAAAATCGCCACTTTGTAAAGTGTAATTTTCTAGATAAATCCTATTTCATAGAAAATATTCACTACTGTGTGACTTTGTTCAACATCCGGTTTGCGTACTCCTCCTGTTTAATGCACTCTCCAACCAGGCTTTCGAAGAAATCCTTGTAAGACCTTCTCCACGTGGTTTCAGGTATATACATCACCGTCGCGCAGATGTATTTACGGACACTATCCGGTAGCAATCTGGCATACCCGCGCCCATTACACCGGCTGCACGTTTTATAAGCTGGCACGCCGCCTTGTAGAATAGTTTTCTCTTTATCCAGAACCACACCCTTCCCATTGCACTGGCATGCATTAGTCAGTACCCCCTTCCCTTTGCATTTGTGGCAAAGCACCTTAACCGTTTCTCGCCTTTCCTCCAGATTAGGCCTGCCGATATGCTTCATCGTAATCACCTGCGCTTCGACGAATTTATTACCCTGGCAGCAGTCGCATATTCTGGTGCTGGCGGCACTGCGTGCGTAGTCAGCAAATGCGAACGTTGCGAGAACTTGCATCACTTTCAGCTTAATATCTGTCTCGAGCTTGCGTAAGGCTGCAACCTTGTCGCACTGCTCCATTGCATATTGAGTTAAAAGTCCGATCGCCCGGTCACGGTCATAGTCGCTGATATCCATCTTGCCGAGGAAAGCGCTAAACCCGAGAGAGGCGCGTGTTTGTGTCATGCCAATTGCCGCCATGATGTCAGTTCCGGTCAAAGAGTCTGACGCCGTGGCGCGTGGTGAGTCGCTAATCATCGTTGATTTCGCAAAGTGATATTTCAGTGTGTTTTCGAGATTCATGCTGGAACCACCTTGTTGATATTCGCGCGATTGATAATTTCACGGCGCAGCTCGTTGTTGCGGTCGATGCGTTTTTGAAGCTCTGCACTTTCGGCATCAAGACGTGCTATCTCGCTTCGTGCATAAGGAGTTAACCTGGTGGCGCGTTCCACTGATGAGCGTTGATAATTGTCGATATCGGTGCGTGTCATGCTGCTTCACCTCTTTCTCTCTGCAGGTCTTTCAGCTTTTGCTGATATTCAGACTTGATCGCCTTGCACTCTTCTACAGTCCAGCGATGGCGTTTGTGGTCAGATTCGATTTCATCTACAGCCGTCTGCCCTATGCGATCGATGAGCATCACGCGATAGGGAACGAGGTTCCCGCTCTTGTGCTGGTTACACACGACACATTGTTTATGGATATTGCGCTCATCAAATCGGAGTTGAGGTGCTGCAGCAGTCGTCCGGTAATGACCGGCATCCCACTGAGCAGACGTGAACGTTCCGCACGAGATACAGGGTAAGTCGCGGTCTCTTTCTCTGATGAAGGCGTTTACTGCTTGTTGGGCTTGTTTAATCCAGTAACTGCGGGGCTTTAAGGCGAGCTTTCGAATCTTGAGTTTGTCTTTCTGTTGTTGTTCCTCTCGTCGTCGTTTCTTGTCTGCGGCTTTCTCTGCTTTTTCACGCTCTTTGCTTCGTCGTTCGAGCGCTATCTTCGTGCCACAATCTGCGCAGCACCACCACTGATTGGCGAATGCTGGATGGAACCACTCACGGCACTCTTCGTTTTTGCATCTGCGCCTCGGTTGCTTAGCCATGCTATTTCCTCATTCATCTATGCTTCAACTTTCCCGCACTTAGGGCAGAATTTATGGATGAAATACCAATTACCACCTATCTGATCGGTGTAGAAAATATGGTGGTGCTCACACCAATTGTGCCGGCAGAATCGCTGTTGAAGTCCAATGATCAGTTGGTCACAAAATGACAATGGTTCTAATTTTTCCTGAATTAGCGTCATGCCTTCCTCCTCAGAAGAATGACTGTAATCGGCTGAGTATTGCCGGGTCGGTTGTCCCGGCGAATATGTGTTTTATGGCGGCGTTAATCAGCTAGCTAAAACAACGACTGAACTCCTCGTCATCCATGTTTGCGTAGGCAAGACTCTTCGCCTCTGCCCTTACCTCACCGCGTATGTTCGTCACGGTGTCGTAGAAACCTGCCAGTATCGTCAGGTCTTTGCGGAACCGGTTGAACTGAGTAGTTTCATCTGCGCTACCGAGACCGGCGCGGTCTGCGCACCAGAATTCGAAGCAAAAGCCAAAGAAGGCCATCACCTTGCGATGAAATTTCGGATTACGTGTGAGCTTGATTTCGGCTACGTAGGTTTCGCCGTTTTTGAATCGCTGGAGTCGTTCGAGGTCTGTTTCGTTTGCTGGAGAGAATACGCCGCCCGGGTGTTTAACCAGGTCGATTTGCAATAATTATTCCTTATTTGGTGCTGCTGCCAGTAACGCTGCCCATATATCACTCATGCTTCGAGTTTCGTGATACGCCTCCCATGCTGCGTCATCCATTGCACAGGTAAGCTCTACCGGCACCATCTTCCAACCATCCGGCACCGTAGCCGCCGTTACAGGTTCCGCTTGCATGGTACCTTCATTGGTGAGGGTACCATCTGCTTTAAGCATGGCGGCGCGGCAGGCGTTCCAGCCCCACATCGCAGACCATGCATCCTGTCTACCTGTATCTTCCCTGTATCGCTGTGTATTTTGAAATGTCCATTCATCTGGGACTGAATGTGCCAGCGGTGGTGCTTTGAATAGCGCTGTACAGATTATCTCATGCTCATTGATATCTTCCGGGCTAACATATTTTGATGCATGACTTCGGCTAAGATGCCCATCAGTGCCACGCTCTCGCTCGTATTTGTCTTGAATAATGTAAGCCACCGGCTCTGCTTCGAGCGATGCCAGCGCGATTTCAGCCAACCTGATATTCAACGCCTCGCTTTCTGCGCGTTCTGGGTAAACAGTTACGTAATTTTTAAGCCCGATTAAGTTATTCTTAGCCTGCGCAATTAACTGCTCTTTGGTGAATCTGGTAATAGTGGTCATGCTGTCGCTCCTTCATCGATACGAGCTCGTACCCATGCAACCCGCAGCGGGTTCAAGTAGCAGAGGTCGTTATCCCTCTGATATTCATGGTTTGTCTTATTGGCATTGAACGGCAGAGAGGTACTCATGCCGGCCAATTTAAACGATTTGTGGAGCTCTTTTTGTGCCGGTGCTGTTTCGATTCCGAGGCTAGTGCAGTAATCGAACAGGTTGGCGCACAATCCCTCACCACGGAGAAACTCTCCAGAATTAGCGCCACCATCAAGCCACGCGGCATAGGCAGCATAGAATCTGCGCAACACATCTTTTGTTGCCATATCATCCCCCTTACCGATGCCAGCGTCGGCGCGTTCAGCTTCACTTTGTTCCCAAAACCACTTGTGAAGCGCCATAAGCTCTTCGTCAATCGGTGCATATTTACGGTCAAAGTAGGCCTGAGCATCTTTCTCTGCTTCGTCCGGTAATTCTCCAGGACCAAACAGCGTGTTATAAATCCATGCCAGTCCGTTCTTAGCGTCGCAAGTTGCCTGCCATTCGATAATCGCTGCCTGCATGACCAGAATGTTCTTCCCAATTAACAGGTCAAGTTCTTTGTGCCGGTTGCGGATGTATGCATTCTCTCTCTGTAATTCAGCATTGCGCTTCTCTGAGGCTTCCAGCTCATCCAGCAGCGACAGGGCCAGTTTTCTCAGATGGTGGTTGCTGCCTATTGCCGGGTTTAAAAGCTCTTTACGCAGCGCCTGTTTGTTGAGTGCTGTCATTGGGCGGCCTCCCGACTTTCTGCGAGCACTAAGCGCCCATCACAAAGCGCATTGATGATTTCCTGATATTCCCACCCGAAGTACATGCTCTCGACGTAGACACGCAGAGGTGGATAATCATGCTGCTTTCTGCGAATGAAAGCCTCAGTGTCAACAACGGGTAAAAAGTGATCCACTTACCGCCACCACCAACGGTTTAATATTGATCCACCTTGTTTACTCAGGATTAGCTTCAGCTATAACCCCGGCCTTTCGTTTCTGCTTCAGTCGATAGC
>NZ_JAPPTE010000022.1:0-69297 GCF_026719375.1 Citrobacter sp. W9
GGCCAGGCCTCAGCATTTTATTATGGTGATCCCCTGGGCGAAATGCGCCTGGTAAGCAGAGTTTTTGAAATGTAAGGCCTTTGAATAAGACAAAAGGCTGCCTCATCGCTAACTTTGCAACAGTGCCTCCCCCGCCGCTGGCCGCACATTTGATGGCGAGAGTATACCTGCTCTGTCGGCAGCGCGTCTTTTCTTGTCTTCATATATGCAAAATTAGTCCAACATACAAATGCGATCAGGGTCAACACCCCCGCGTCCACCCTGCAAAGCGCCCTTGACCTTTATACCCACTGAAACCCTCGCGCCCCCGGCCCCTCTTTTTTTTCTCTTTTTTTCTCTCTTTTTCTCATATTTTCTCGCATGGCTCATCCAGCGACCGGAGTCCCTATGTGGGGTTTGCAGGAACCGGACGGAAAGACCGGCACGGCCCGGTTGCCGCAGGCGGGGGAAATGGCCAGACCGGGCACGGCGGTTTCTTTTTAAAATGGTGGGCCCGGGCAGAATGGTTACCCCGGGCACGGGCCCGATCCTGAAAACGACACGGAGGTTTCAGGTACGGCTCCCCTTTCTGCCCCAAGCGAAGCGCAGGGGCAGAAAGGGGAAGTTTATTTGTATGTTGGACTAATAGAGGGTGATGTACGTGAATTCTGCCCGGGTTTTCCCGGCGATTATCCCGGAATCCATCACCGATATTCTTCCCTTTATCCTAATACCGGTGATGGCCACCGGCACAAAATGCAGGGTGTTCCGGCCCGGCGAAGATGCGGCCGCAAACCAGCACGAAAGTGTCGGTCGGAAAAAGGTGAAGCCAATGCTGGTGGCCGCACGGAATTCAGGCGGGCACTCGACGTTACTCACCCACGACTCCGGGTTAACGGTTCGACTCCGGGTAGCCTGGCCCGGGTGAAGCCCGGGGCAGGCTACCCTGTTTTTGTATGTTGGACTATTTTGACGGGTACTGGAGCAAACCACTCTGCCACACGATATGGCATTTAGTTACCGCTCTTGCGGTTCATGGATGAAATAGTCGGTTCTGTCAGGAGGGAGTCAGGGAAATGTGAAGAACCGAAATGGCCACGCTGAAAGATCATGTAGCCAGTTCAGATAAGCAAATTGAGTTAACGCCCTCGCTCATACCGCACCAGCTCTTCAGGTTTAGACAACCACTCTGTAATCTGGTGATCATGCATTGACGTATCGTATTCAAAGTCTGGCGGATAATACATATCGCCAACAAACCACTCTTCCTGCTTTAATTCATCCTCATCTATATCACAACCGCTATCAAGCCAGTCCCATCGGCCTCTTTTGTTAAAAATCACTCTCCCATTCGGCATAAAAGCTCCTTATTCAGTCAGATGGTTACGGTCTCGATATCTCGATGCCAGGTTAACATCGTTCACCAGTTTTACCACGGCTGGACGTTCGGCTTCAGTCCAGGAATCAGGCTGATAGTACACCCGCAGCGATTATCATCAAACTACTTCGCCTCTCAATCCCGCGCTCTCAAATTTCTGTTATGCATCATGCCAGAGTACAATATGAGGACACTATCGCCGGAATATTACCGACCGCCCCGACGATTAACGTTACCGGCCTAAGCTGAGGAAAATGGTTCTATGAAGTCATTTCTGATCAAAATGTCAAACGCGCATAACGAACACATCCGGGAAGTCGCTTCCGTGGATGAAGCTATTCGTATCGCATCCGAAAGAGCAAATGAAGGTTTCTGGCTTCCACCCAGCCGGGTCTGCGAAATGAGCAAGGAACATGAAGGCCGGTATACAGTCGGTGATGATGGCTGGTTCCGCCCCATCGAGCTGGCGGTTCCAGTCGAAATAGAAGAAGTGAAGTCGTCCTACGGGAACGGTGGTTACGACATGATTTCCGTAGGCAAATGGATCCAGACTCAATCAGGCTGGCAACCGTCACCGGCTGTCTGACTCTCCTTTTGTTTCGGTGGGGCTAGAGTGCCCCACTATTCTTCCGCTTTACGCTCGCGTTTTTCTTTGTCGCACTTCACTTTTTCATAAGCCTTGCCAAACCACTTAGGCTCTTTTCCCATCCCCGAATAAGATAGTCCTTCCGGCAGACTCTTCCAGAACACCGTTATCGCCTCGGCAAATTCTCTAAACTGTTCCTCGGAAACTTCAAGTTCTTCGTGGCGAGCTGGTCTCTCTTGCGGATAACCTTCGCATTGCCATACTGAGTAGTACTCCGGGTGAGCATTAACCAGTTTCTGGTGGGCATCACCATCTCCATGTTTATAAACGTTGACAACCTGATGACATGCACTGATTAACGGGAAACATGGCATGTTTCGTACTTCAATACCCAGCCATTCCATCAAATCCATAAGCCTCGGAAAACTGAGGTTCCAGATCAAATCTGATATCACAACCATGTCGAGCCACCGCCAGCTTCTGGCCTCCCGGATAAGCAGATCTCGTAATGCCTTGTCAAACTGGTGGTACATCCCAGCGGTCAGGGAAAGCGTGACCGTGACCTTCATTTCCCGCAACGCAACCCAGTGGCAAGCTTCAATCTGTTCAATATTCTCGTATACGTCACTTTCGTCGTGGTAATCAGGATTGAACCAGTCTCCAGCTGACTCTATAAATGACTCGCCTTTCTTTGTCGCTTCACTCCTGATCTCCACATCACTGAACTGCGACAGCAAACGTTCCTGCGCTTGTTCAGCGTAAAAAAGATGCGGGTTAAGCACCCACGGTCGGTCAATTGCCGCAAAGAAAAAGATGTTCCATCTCGGGTCGATAATTTCTTTTTCAGCATCAACAGCTGGCGCTGATACACTGCGGTTTGATTGTTTTTTTCTACCCATACCACTATCCAAATTAAAAACAGACGAAAAAAAACCGTCCAGCTGGACGGTTAATATCAAAATATCCTTCAGAAGTCTGACACGGGTCAGGCGCTAACCCGGGCAGTCGCTACTCACTAATTAAACCCCGCATAGGGGAAAACAATATTTTGATACTCCGACAACGCACCCCGCGATGGGGGAAGGTATGTCAGGCCAGTCTAACAAACCCAAAGCTCGTTGCAACCGCCAATCAGTGACTTAATCCTGGCAATCCTGATCATCAGTTTCAGTTCCGCAACTTAAGTAATCCATATTTAAAAACATTTTGTTCCCCGAGCCTGCCAATGCAGACAGACCTGAGATTTTACAGATCACGACAATCGACGGTACGCGTTTATAAATCTCGATTTCGCTTTCCCAACTTGACGCAAGATACCTTTCAAGCTGAAGTTCAGGGGTTACATCAACAGGTTGAATTCTGACCACAAAACCGTCTTTTCGCCCCTCATTGCGAAGAGATGTTAGCTGTTTTATCTCTGCATCGTTGAGTGTGGAAAATTTACGGCCATTAAGAATATGAGAGCAAAAATTGAAGCCAGTGATATGAGATGAGCCACCAGTTATCGATTCCAAAATGCTTGCATATTAGCTATCTGGGGGTTAGGCTCGCCTGTTTGCGGAGTGGATTCACATAATTCAAGGAGTCTTTCCAATTCCGATTTGGAATCACCCATACCCAATTCATTGCAAGGAAAAACATTGTGATTATTATTCATGAAAACTCCGTAGCATTAGATTTGAAGGCTAGTTTTCAACACTATGGGATCCCGAAATAAGTTCTCCCCCCCGCTCCCGGTAAGCTTTGGTTAATACCGCATAACTTTCTGAATTAACATGCTCATCAACCCCCGAACAAATCAGCCGGTTCGTCGGTGCTTCAAAAGCGTGGCGTTCGTATTTTTCGACCACGCGACAATCTTCCGACCATCTCTTGCCGAGCAACAAATCATTTGTGGTAATTGATGGAAACATCATCAATGCAAAAATTCCCCCAAGACAGCCTATTGGCACGAGCCACATGCAAACGATCTTGTTTTCGGAGCGTACAAATTTCAACCCGATGGTAGCGCCTATGATAGTCACGACAAATACCACCAGCAGAATTTTTAAGGGTAAAATCAGATCTGCGGCATAAATTAGCATTAATCATATCTCCTTAACTTTTCAATATTTGGTTCCTTCAAAAAGCCATCCATACTTTCCTTCATCTGGATGATCTGTCTTGTAGTTTATCTGGCAAGTGGTGAACTGACGCATCCATTCTCGTGACCTAAAAAATTTCCCACGAGGAAGTTTATCGCCAGGTAAGCATTGTTCAGCCCATTCGACAAAAGCAGGACAAACCCCCTTAAAGTGAGGAATAACAACTTGCGTGGCTTCTTTACGCATTACTGCTGACTGAATGGTTTTGGGATCAATCGTCATGGCTTCACAGGCTAACCCGACTTCACAAACATTTCTATTCTGCTGATGTTCTGTCATAGCGCCTTCCAGTTGAAGTTAAGTAGGGTCAGTTTGGATTTGAAAATTGTTGTACGGTAAGCCTGTTCTTGAACCTGCTTCGTGATCTTATGCCCGTTTGATGGCCACGGACTGACGCAAAAGTGCAAGAACGTCACTGACACTCATATCCCACGCATCCGCCTGCCGTTTCAGAATAAATGCCCCTACTTCCATTCTTTGGGCATGGTTCAACATATGCGTCAGCATATCCCCACCATGAGAAAAGTTTATCCCGCAGCCGGATGCACCATTGTTGATGAGCGTAAAACCTTTGTTTTTATCGGTTCCGTGAAAGTTTGCCCTCATCTCCTTTTCCAGCCCGAACAATACCGCGCAACATTGAGTTAATTCATAGCGATTCAGCTGGATGACGCGCTTAAGCTCCCATTGGGCTTCTTTTGCGCCATCAGCAATCGGAGCCATAGTGATGTTCACCGTGGGAAACGCATCCTTACCAGGCGAAACCACATATTGAAAATCAAGAGCAGTACGTTTTGCGCCCGTTTGCCGGTCTGCATAAAGCTTCAGCTGCTTACCAAATGTCGAAGTCATAACTATCCTCCAGAACTTAATTTACCCTGGTCATTCCAGCCGACAAAAGATTGTCGGGTTGTTTTCTACAGGCCTTCCCTCTCAATCCCACCGGGTATATTTTCCCCTTCCCTCTCGTTCCCACCGGCGATAAAAACTGTGCAGATTAAAAAAGTATCTTTTTGGGATTAGGCGAACAGCAGTAATTATAAAGAGGAGTGTTATTTTCTTTATTTTTCATGGTAATACAAGTTGTATTCAATAGAGGCCTGACGCGCCCCATCAGCTTTTCAGATGTAAATGGGACTATTTATCCTTTAGCGACTACAAAATCACGGGTGGGTTTGAGAGGGAAACGTCAACTTAGTGTTTTTGACCGGTGGGAATGAGACAGCACATTCCCGGAACCGGGCAAAAAGACGTTTCAAACATCAGGAACCTGTTAGTTTGGGATTCCGATCCGTGATCTGAATGGTGGGTACGCTGGTGTCCACCAGGTAGTAAAATTTCAGGTAACCGATGCTGGCAAGCACATCGAGAGCAGTTCGCATTTTCCGGTTCTGTTCGGCAATGCGCCCATTGAGCAGTAAACGCTGTCGAAGTCTGTCAAAGGTGATCGGGGCTGGATGTTGAGGTAGCGCTTCAAAAAATGTATAGAGCGCCTGAGCCGTTTCATTCCTGGTAAGTAGCTCCAGGGGTTTCTTCCGCAACAGAGTAAGATGATCTGAACGGTACAAATCCCAGAGTCGTTCGTCGGCTTCCAGGATGATGTAATCACTTTCACCATCAAATTCCGCCTCTTTCAGCAACCCGGCTACTTTGAACTTGGTGATCCCCGGGTTCTTCTCAAACCGAATGCTTTTTGAGCGAATCTTCGTCAACGAATCGGCTATCTCATTGCGCAGTTTCGTGCTGTAGCGTTTTGATGGGTAGCCGCAGAGTTTGGCAAATTCACTAAAGGGCATTTTAATCCGGTTACCTTTCAGCGCATCAGGCGATACGCTGAAGGAATGGACGATTGCTGTCCAGCACCGGAAGTCCTGGAAATAATTCAGCATCGGGCCGGTGATCTTTATGTCCGTGTACCCTTCCTGTTTTGCAATTTCCAGACTGGATAGCGCTTCCGTCACGTTTAGCGTGACCGTTGCCTCTGTTCGGCAACTGGGAGTAAAAACGCCCAGGCGGAGCAGTGATACAGGTTGTACTGATGAATTTTTTGTCACCGTCAGCTTTCCAGTCGACGGCTGATTGAAGTCGGGAATAGCGTCCTTGAAAAGAAGAACTTCATTCGAGTTCATCGTGTGGATCCCCCAGTTTTATTGTTATTTTCCGGGTATCTTGGAATGCCCAGTCCGGGCGAATGTATCACGGTGATTTTTATTGATCATGAGAAATAGGGGTCATTTAGTCCCCATTTATCGGGTATTGGTTTTTATTTGTACTAAATCAATACGTTATTTCAGAGATGAATCGGATAAATGTCGTTGACATCAAATTTTTGATCTGCTGCCAGTGTGGACAAAAAATGAATACCGATCACCTATTTTTGAGATTTGTTACGTATGATTATGTTTTTATTTGATGTTTTCATTAGCACAGCAGATGTTGATAATTAAGTTCCTTTCCCCTTCCAATCCCACCGTTATTCCCTTTGAACACCACCAGCTACCAGGCTAACCCCACCGACAGCCCTTCAGAGCTCACTTTTTTCCCTCTCAACCCCACCGGGGCAGGTCTTCAGAGCTTACCAGCTGCGGGTTTGCGGGAGCGGGGATCTTTTTGGTTCTATTTGGTCTTAATCTGGATCGATCTGTTGATCTACCCGGTGGATATGTGGATTAGTTGAGTCACGTCCTTGTTACTCGGTTGCTTAAATTTGGCCACTACGAACTGTCTCAATACCACTCTGAACAACATCCCAGTTGATACCGATATCACCATCGTGAGTTCGGTCTATCAACGCTAAGGTCGACTCAGCTTCGCTAGCTGAAACCTGCGGCATGTTTCGGTCTATTGCTAACTCCTGAACATCAGACTTGTACCAGACACGGACTAGCACCTTTTCGTCAGGGTTCATTTTTTGCAGCTTTGCGATAATTTCTTTTGCAGTTGCGTACATGTGAGTGCCTCTTATCGTTTTGTTTACACAATCAGTAAAGCACCGAGTCAGTAGCTGACGAAGGCAAAAAAGATACTTTTCCACAGGACAGTTCCAATAAAGAGATCCCAAAGGTGCAACGGAGTACAAAAGAGATCCCTGTACGCTGCAAGCCGCATGGTTACTGGGCTCAAGGGCATTTTATGACAATGGTAATGACTTTTTTGACATTGGTAATGATTAAAATGACATTGGTAGTGACTATTTCGACGTTAGTAGTGAGTATTTGTGACAATGGTAGTGAGTTTTATTGTGTGATCTGAAGGTATAACTCTTAAAGAGTTTTGAGTATATTTCTATTATAATTCATATAGATACCATCTATCACCTGTATGATGAAACAAAATTATTAAAATCTTATCCACTGTTTTCTATACGCATTTTCCTTTCATGCCCGTACATATTTTCGACAATTTAGCTATTCGATGTTGATTTAACTCGAAGAGAGAATTTATCCCCATTTTCCACAAGGTAGTTCCAATAATTAGTACCTTACGAGTTCCCATAGATCACAAGAGATCCCCGCAGCTCGGAAGCCAGACGGCACAAGGCCTGGAAGCCAATCGGTGACAACGGTAGTGATTATTTTGACATTGGTAGTGAGTTTTTTAACGGTAGTAGTGAGTTTTTTGACAACGGTAGTGATTGCGGCGACAATGGTAGTGATTTTTTAAAGGATCTTTTTCACCGGAATTGATCCTTTGTTGATAAACTACGTATGTATTTGTTTTTATGTGAATTTCAGAGTTTTATATTTAGTCGTGGCGTTTTTTTAGCCTGGACTTATGCACAATCTGAGATCGTCGCAGAGATCCCTTAAGTGACACTGAGGGCTTTGGGCGATAGTATTCAATAATCTGTTGATTAATACAGTCGATAAACCACTATGACCAATGAGAAAGATTCTGAGCAGCAAGGCCAGATGGTTACCAGGGCTTTCTCTGTAACAGAGAGAGAGACAGGTAAAGAAATTATTTTACGTCCTAATAGCAGCAGGACGGTTCAGTCTATCGCGCTCATGCGCCTTGGGTTGTTTGTGCCATCACCAAAAAGCGTTGGCCGTCAGAGTCGTGAATACAAAACTGTTGGCTTTGATGCCACGAAAGAACTACAGACACTTTCTTTGATGGAGAGCGAGGGTTTCACCAATATCTCGATCGTGGGTCAGCGCCTCGATATGTCTGTTGACTTCAAAACGTGGATGGGAATCATCCGAACGCTAGCTAACCATCCGATTGATAACGATAAGATCAGCCTCAAATTTACTGAGTTTCTGAAGCTCTGTAACCCTGAAAATTATCGTTCCTCTACCGCATCCCGTAAGCGTATCGACGCGTCGTTACGCAGGCTGGCATCCGTGATGTTGTCCTTCACCAGCACCCACTCGTCAAAGGTGTATACGACGCACCTGGTGCAGTCTGCCTTGCTTGACCCGGACTCTGATCAGGTAGAGCTACAGATAGACCCTAAGATATTCGAGTTGTATCAGTACGACCACAAGGTTTTGATGCAGCTGAAGGCTATCAAGGAACTGGCGAAAAAAGAGAGCGCACAGGCGCTTTACACGTTCATTGAGTCACTTCCACCAAATCCAATCCCGATCTCCTTAACGAGACTTAAGAACCGATTAAATCTTAAGACCCGTGCCAACAGCCAGAACGCCACAGTACGTAAGGCATTGGAGGAGCTGGCATCCATTGGTTACCTTCAGTACACCGAAGTAAAAAAAGATGGGAAGGTTTATTTCCAGATCCACAAACGCGATCCTGATTTGAATCTGAACAATATCCAACCACCACCTGATGGTGATGGCGAGGGTGATGCTGATGAGGAGAACAATGGCACGTCGGGTAAAAATAATGGTGAGCCACTGGAAGGTGAATTGTGCCCACCAGATGAGCCCATTGATGGGGATGAAACGTTAACCATCCATGACTTAACAGCTGAAGAACTTCACTACATTCGCAGCCTTAGAAGCCAGAAAAAGAACAATCCCGCCAGCTAGCATTCCCTCCGGGCTGTCAGATGACGGCCTGGAACCCTCCCTCCCTGCACATCGTCAGAGAATCCTGTTTAGCTTAATGACAACGGTATTGAGTGACGCGGTCACTACTGTTGTCATTGCGGGGTGACCACTCATGACAATGGTAATGAGACTAGATAGCTCACTACTGTTGTCATCATCGACATCTCTCCAGACCAGCTTCTCAGGGAAGGTCTTACACCGCTCACTACCATTGTCGGAATC
Source organism: Citrobacter sp. W9 (assembly GCF_026719375.1). NCBI lineage: Bacteria > Pseudomonadati > Pseudomonadota > Gammaproteobacteria > Enterobacterales > Enterobacteriaceae > Citrobacter > Citrobacter sp. W9. The sequence continues at coordinate 9,325 of NZ_JAPPTE010000022.1, forward strand.
GCCGGTACAGACAAATCGCTGATACCCATGACACCATGACATCGGCAATGAGTCTTGGCAGCTCACTGCTGTTGTCATCATCGACAACTCTCCAGAGCAGCTTCTCGAAGAAGACCTCATACCGCTCACTACCATTGTCGGCATCGTCAGTACGGATTTATCGCTGATTCCCATGACACAATGACAACGGTAATGAGTGATTTGACTCACTACCGCTGTCATTTGCTCCCGGCGCATTTGAATGACCACTGTATTGACTAAGAATACTCACTACCGTTGTCATTCATGATTCAGACCAAGTTCTTACTGCTCCACCAGCACAATGACAACGGAAATGAGTTCTGTTGGTCATTACCGTTGTCATATGCATTCCAGGTTAATCAGGCCTTTCAGGTAGCTATGGTAAGGATTCACTCGCCGTACTGTCTGCTCGTACTTGAGGGGCGGGATGAATGACCGTGGTAGTGACCGCGTCACTCCCTGCCGTTGTCGTTGTATGAATACATGGCCTGTCGGTGACAATGGAAATGAGTCCAACCGCTGTCGTAGCTAACCTGATTGGTCAATGACAATGGATGTGATTTTTTCAAGTCTCTACCATTGTCATCGTTTCCAAGTACATTTCAGTGGGGTCGTTCCGGCGATGACGAATCAAGTGAGTGCGGGATCACAACCATTGTCGAGGCACAACTTGCCGGTTGTAGCCATACCGAACGCTGCGACAACGATAGTGATCTCGATCACTCATTACCGTTGTCACCAGGCGGATGGTGAAGCACCAGAATCACTACTGTTGTCATCTAACATTCTGCTACCCATGCAACCAATGACGATGGTAGTGAGCAACGCCGTCTACTTGCTGTATATAGGGATAGTATGATGAGCCATAACAATGGTAATGACTCACTACCATTGTCATAGTTCCTGTACTTGATTGCCGGTAACCAGACAAGGGTTAACCATTAAGTCACTACCGTTGTCATTACAGAAAGGTACTTTCCTTAATTGTCATTACCGTTGTCGACCATGCACCCTCTTACCAGTAGTAACGGTTCGTTAATTATGTGAAGGTGATCATTACCATTGTCACTGGTTACACTCCCGGCAGATTCAAAAATCGAGTGACAATGGATGTGAGTTCGATGCGCAGGACGGCATCTCAGTGCCGATGGCAATAGTTATGAGCTGACCAGACTGGTGACAACGATAATGAGCCAAGCATTGAAGCCCGTTTGCTACGACAACGGTAATGATTAGGCCTCACTACCGTTGTCAGACACGATGCTTACTTCGGCCAGGTAAGTTCATCCCACCGGGATTTTAACCAGGCAGGGTTTACAGGTTTTCTTGTCGGTAATATTGGCCGAGCTTCATACGCGATGAGATCGTCATCCTTAGCCAGGATAGTGGGGTGGAAATGGATTGTCAGGGTGCTGGGATTAATCACACACAGGCCGTTGTCGTATAACCGATGTATGTCTGCCCGAAGCCACAGGCCATTACTCCAGTGGTCAGAGCCCGCTTTATGATGCTCAATCAGATGTGCTGCTTCTCCCCTGCATTTTGTCTTCACACCGGTGACGACACACCGCTCCATGCAGTTGAAGTATACCCTGTCGCTGAATTTCTTCTGATCAGGACGGGACATCGCACCGTACCGGCGATATCCAAAGCGTTTTGGTGAGACTTTCTCATCCAGGTCATCGTCAAATGAATCCTGACTCTCAGGCCGGAAGGTCTTCAGACGAACTTCCCAGCGAATGCCGTCACGTGCAAATTGCTGCCCTACGCGTGGGTCATCATCAGGCCAGATAGCTATTCCCTTAGCTTTAACAGCCAGCCGGAACTGGCGGGCATCAGCAGGGGTTCCCGTGCGGGTTAGTGTCATAAATTCATGGACACTCCGGTACTCCACTGGTTCTCCTGATGAGCCAGCAGGCCTGGCGAGAACCTTGTCTTTAATATCGCGGGCGAGTTTATCGGTTTGATTTTTATCTGAAGCCATGTGAGCTATGCCATACCGGAAGAGGGAGGCATGAATAATGGGCTGTTTTCCGAGGATAAGCCATAGATACTCACTACTGTTGTCATTCTTGTCGATGACAACAGTAGTGAGTCTGGTTGGTATGCATCATGTCGAAATCGGAGCACCGGTGACTTATCGAATAGTCTGAACTGACTTGTAATGCGCTTGTGCAGGGTGGCCATAAGCCGTATTCGAGCGTGGAACTTCGAGGTGACCCGGCATCCATCCGGTCGTTTTTGCAACCCAGAAACAGCGTTCCTCACCGTCATCGGTAGTGACTCTAACACGACAACCTTCAAGCCCAATTAGTTGGGGGGAAAGATTACCGGGGCAGCATTTCCGGGAAGCGTTAGCATATACCTGCCCGCGCCGCATGAGTTCTGCACATTGTTCAAAATGTTCTTCTGTACCCAGTGCAGCTACTGGTGCTTCAACGTCCATCCAGTCAGCTACGGCGGTTGCTTTTGTATGCAGGAGATCAAATCCGTAGCTTGATAGAATAGAGCCACATTTAAGAACATAGAGCTGCTGCTCTTTGTTAATGTTTTCGAGTTTCATAGCCGCTCCTGTTAGATTATCGTTGCCTGTTATTTAAAACATGGCTTTTCAGTAAATAAATAACCACACCTGCATGACGATTGGGACGCGATAATAAATAACGAGTATCTATTAGCTTTGAGTGCCGAAAAAACCACAATCCATAAGTTGCTCACCAACGGTATTGTCGAATAACATATCGTCTACTGAAACTTCATAGCTATTCTCTGATGAAAAATATCCAGCGTTATCATAGTCGACTTCTAAAGCGTCACCATCAATAACCACAACCTCAGTATTAACGAAAAGATCATCAAGGTCTGAAATAACCTCAATATCTTCACTCTGTTCATCGGTAATGACAATGACAACCATATCATCTTCAAACTCGGAAGCTGATACTTCATCATATCTTGCTGCAATTAAATCTGACATATTAGCCTCCAGTTGAATGTGATTGCCTATATGTCTATATTACCACCCACATGCTTGTGACGAAGTGATTTGGCTTATTTTTAATCGTTTAAAACAAAAAAGCCACCCCGGTTATTTCCTTGGTGGCTAATTGATATTATCCCTCGGCTAGTTCCAGCGCTTCCTTCTGGGAAGTGGCTTCACCGAACCAGACCAGATCATAATGCGTGAAGTCAGTAGATAACATGCTCCTGACCCGTTGTTCCTCTGTTGCCACAGTGCGGCTATAGACAGCTACACAGCGCTCTCTCTTCCCGCCCCGCAATGATGAAGGGCTGTTGAAAATCGCAAAACACATCGTTTCCGGCTTAACGTTAACCCCGCCCATTTTTTCAATGACGTAATCATAGGCAATTTTTTCAATGTCATAAAATGAGCCGTCAGATGACACCATTGAATATTTCAGAACAGTACCCCCCAGAGCTCGCTTAATCTGGTGCTCCCTTTGCTGCTCGTTGTTCCAGCGAAAGGTTTGACGGCTGCTGGGGTGTCCTACTTTCTGTTCCGCTTTTGCACGTGGGCTATAGCCGTCAGCAATGAGTGAATCCATAAATTCACGCATTGATAAAATCTTACCGTTATGACGAATTTGTTTGGCTAGGAAGTTTTCAATACGTTTTTCGTTGGCTTTTTGAAGTGTCATTTTTTCTGGCCTATGGTTCGTTGTCGTTATATTCAGTAAACCATAGGTCGTTCATGTGACGAAACGTGTATTTATTCAACCCTATCTTCAATTATTTCGGTCATTAGAAAACGCAAATGATGATTATCGCCATCAGGATTGATTTTGTTTTTGTGATAATCCATTACGCTTACATTTCTTGCTTGTTTGAAGTGGTAATTATCCATCGCGTTTACAGTTTTCTCATAGTAAGCTTCAGCTGAATAATCCAATAAACTTCGATAATAGGCAGCGACAACATCCCATCGACGATTTTCCGATGCTTTACATAACTCTTCGTCGTCACCTATTGCCGCTATGATATAACCATATATATAGCCAAGACATATGTCATGATTAATGGCTTTTCTGAATAATTCGGGAGAATATACCATAAGTATAAAGCCTAAAGACCTATGTATAAATACCCTGCTGTCATGGACTATTTTTCTGTCATGTTCGATAGCTGATGGCGCGTTATCACCCTCAAGAGTAACAGGTTCAGGTATAGAGACTGACGGTTCCGCCCTCTCCTGTTTTGTTGCGCCAGCGAAAAACCTGCTTATACGTTCAAACATAATGTGTCCTCCGCATTTTTGACTCAGTATAGCCAGGAGCACTGGCCCGTGTGCGGGAACGGAAGATGACCGTCGATATCCCGTTGTTACTTAACCAGCCTTACCGTACTATCAGGTGAATTATAGTTCACGTGGATTAACCTATGTACAAACCCACCAGCGATGAATTTAAAGCAGAGATGAAACGCAAAGGCTGGACGCGGCAGGCGCTGGCACAGCGCTGGGGCAAGTCCGAAAGATGGATAAGTAATATTTCAGGTAATGAGGAACGCGAGCAGCATTGGAACGATGCGCTTGCAGGACTACCAGTATTAAAAAAAACCAAGAATAAGTGAAGTATAGTTCCCTTTTTTATTGATTAAATGTGAACTATAGTTCATGCTTTCTCGTGTGTTCGACTTCACTTCCCATCGAGGAGCAGCAGGCATGAACGTAGATCAGCGGCAACGTATTGAGCAGGAAATTGCCCGGGCAGCAGCAACCGGGTTGATTGAAGCAGGATATAGCATCTCGGTATTCGACTCAGAAGAGATTGTGCTGAAGCGCTCTACGAACGTAGAACGTATTGTTGAAGCCATGTTCTCTACTGATGAAGACTACTTCTATGCTTATCGCCCTGAAGAAACTGAACGTGCAGGTTACGTCCATTTTGTTTACGGCAATGAGGGATGGAATGTTATCAGCGATAACAGCCTGTCGCTTGAACCGGCGCTTGAAGCCGCTACTGCTCTGTCTGAGTCTTATGCCTGACCCTCAATGGCCCACTTAGTACTCGCAAGTGGGCTGTTTCTTATTCATACCCCATATGAATAGCAACATTATCACCACCTCGTGCCTATCCCTTTCTCCGTTCTTCGCCCCGGCACCAAGCCGTTCCGTTTTGTAATTGATGCCACAGCTGTAACGCGAAGAAATAAAAAGCCCGCTTGCAACGACTAAAGCGGGCTTTTTTTTATTCATACTGCATATGATTAACGGTCTATCCACCGTTCAATAATCCCATCAGGTACATCGAAATCATTGTCGCGGAAGAAATCCTTTTCGTATTTTCTGGCCTGCGGCATCGTCTTGAGTACGAAGAGGATGGCATCCTCCTTGGAACTGAACGAAGTCCGCGTAATGACGTGATCCGGCGCGTGAATGTGGGAGAGTGCCAGGCTTTCTTCGGTTCCTGGCTTACACAAATCACACCAGTGCTTATGCCAGAATGTCTCACCATTCTTCTTCAGCTTCGCCCCTGGTTCACCGGTTGGCGCTGGGTTAATAACCACCTCAAGAATATCTACCGGCTCATCTGCATCTCGCGCCGCATCGCCGAGCAGTTGATCGATAAGCAACTCCCCGGCTGAACTGACCAGGTTGCTGGCTATCGTGAAGAGACGGTGTAAGCCGCGATCTGCCTCTTGCTGAATCAGCGCTATCTGCGATTTAAACGATACCATATGCGTAAGCACAGCATGGTTAACGCCGAAATCAGGCCCATATGTCTCTATGTTTCGGTCTGCGCTAAAAGGGGCCATGTCCGGGCGCTGTTTTGTGCAAAAGAGACCCAGACTTGTTTTCTTATTGGCAAGATTATCGAGCTTACCCTCTTTGACCTCGTAATTTGAAATCAGACGGTGGGCTACCCGGGCCTTGAGTGCCTTATCATTCAGATTCTGATAGATATACTCGACCGCAGAGCCGCGTGTACCAAGATATAAGTATGACCACTCCTCACGGTCGACAATAAGACCAATCGGGATCATCATTACTGGCTTTTGAACGATCCCGCCAGTCGGTCGGTAGAAGTTCATTTCTTCAAAAGCATTAATCCACAATTCTGCCAGCTCGCTCAGACCTTCCTGGTTGCTGGGATTCAGACGCTTGAGAGTCTCACGGCCCAGTTCAATGTCTGCCAGAGCTTTAAGTTTCCGGTCGTAGCTTTCAAATACAGACTTTAACCCTTTCCACTCATCCACCAGCGGCCATTCTTTGAGGGTGCATTCAGATACGCTCAGTTCGTTAACCAGAGCCCATGAGCGAGATACCTCTTTCACACCGGTACGCGTCAGACTCAATACCACACGTATAGCCCATTTGTGTTTCTCAGCTGCATCGTTTCGTTCTTCAGCTCGTGGGGCTACATACAGGCCCAGTTTGCCGTTTGGCATTACCACAAGCCGTAGAGGAGAGTTTCCAAGTTGCTCACAGTAGCATTCAATTTGCGGGATGCTTGCATGACCTCGCCATGCAATTAAATCCATCATGGCAAGGAGCGCTTTCCATTGCTTCTCATCTTCCAGACCACTTTGGAGGGATGCACCTCGGTTTGCGCAGCGCCACGTCTGAATCGTTTTATCTACAGCCGCAACCCGGTCATTTTCGTCACCGATGTTCCCGGCGTTTAAAGCCGCCAGCATTTTGCTTCGGTATTGTTCTTCATGCGTTTCTTCCAGCTTCAGCAGTGCCGCAAGTTCTTTGAAGAGCCGGATGTAATAAAGATGGTTAGCCCGGATACGCCGGTTGTGAATGTAATATTCGAGATCGGCGGATTTCACCGTGTCCAGGCAAAGATAGCCAAGGCTATCAGAGGTTCTGAATTTTGAGAGGCATACCTTGGCATTGAATTCTCGTTTGTCTGACTTCGCATTACGGCTGTAGGTGTGCTGAACGACTGGCACATCAACGTAGATCTCTTCATTCTTCTGGTATGCCACGCTGGTACTACGGCTTTTAACGAAATCAACCGTGAATGAATGTCCCCGGTAGCCGTTACCTGAATCATCCTTAGCTGCCCCGGGTGCGGTAACCGGATTAACGACCTGTCTCCACTCACAAAAGACGCGTGAACCAGAACGCAGGTGCTGGTTCGCCTGCTTAATGTAGGACTCCAGCGATGGTCTGGTATCGGCCTCCGGGTCACTCAACAGACCGGTTCCATCTGCGTCATGAATAAAGCGGCAATATTTCTCCTGGAAGTCCATCGAGATGAAATTAATGTTACTACTGCGATCATAGAATTCGCCAAACAGGCGCTCACGCTGGTCGAGCCCGCAGCAAAGGATCAGGAAACGTTTATAGTGCAGCGCCATCTTTTCATGCGCCCGCAGCCGGTCAGTGTAAGCTACATCGCGGAAGGTGATGCGAGAACCGTCAAAACCGCGAAAAAGCGCGTCCTGCTCGTCACGTTCAGGGAACAGCGTATGAGCGCCCAGATGAGATTCAACCGGGCTGCATACCTGGTAAATATTTTCGCCGTCTCGTACCAGCAGGAAGACACATCTGTTTTGAAAGTCTTTGGCCGCAGCCTCCCACGGATCCTGATAATTGACGTGCCGTCTGGTGACGGCCATAACCAGTACGCAACGTTGGGTCGGGAAAATCTGCTCGATTAGGCCCGGGTGTTTTTGCAGTGCCTGGTCGAATAAATCTGCTTTGGTGAAATCGAACCAGTCTCCCAGATCCAGATAGACAGCGAGCTCCTCATCCATCAGTAGCTTTTTCTGGACAAATGTCAGAGGAATGTCGCTCGGGGCTGAATTGCCTTTGATTATCGTGTTGACGACAACATCTTTGCCGATGAAAAGATCCAGAGACGCAATCCCTTTCATCAGCGATTCAACGTTCTCCCTGCTCTCTTCGAATGCGGCCAGCTGCGCCGCAGCCATTTCCTGGTAATAGGGTACGACGGCCTGAACGGCCCTGGTAATTTCGTTATTCTTACCTTGTAGCCATTCAGATTGTATGACGGCCAGTTTATGTCCATGCCGAGCCGCTTCCATCATTCCCTTAATGCTTTCCTCATTGACACCGGATGTCAGCGCATTTTCTAACGGGCCGGTGGCGAGGTTTGTGTACTGGTCAATCGTCGCGGGTAGAGTATTGAGTTTGTTCTCGCTTTTTTCTGTCTGCTCTTTTTCAAGGCGTTCCGCAATGATCTCTTTCATGCGTTCAGGGTTTGTCATCGCCTCGGAAAGTTCAACGGTCAGCTTCTGAGCCAACTGCTGGCAGGCCTGCACTTCACTTTCGCGGACTTCTTTCGAGTCAGCAGCAAAGGTGAATTTGTTAACGAAGTCATCAAACAAAAAGCGGTGCTGAGTGAAGCTACGGGTAGTGCCACAAGTGCGGCCAGATTCATCGGTATATTCAAACCGAATGTGTTGGCCATGTTTTGATGGGTGGGTGCGCAGAATGACCGTATGCAGTTTGTTGTCGACCCAACGCAGCGATTCAATCAGCAGTACTTCGGAAGCGGCAATGTTCTCTTCAGCAATGGCTTCATTTGCCCGCCAGTACTGACCGCCTTGAAGAGAATGGAAACGTTCAATTCGCTCTACCGGTTGTTCAATGCGCACGATACCCGTCATTATGATCTCCTTCCCCCGGCTTTAGCCATGTTGCCGCTATTGTACTAGGACATGGTGTTTCTAATGGCTTAAATGGGGGACATATTGTTTGTGATACTTTGATTTTATCGTTGGGGGGGCAGGTGACGAATAGCTCTGGGGGATGAAAGGCAACGAAGAGTTGCCTTTTACGAAAAGGAAGATGCAGTACGAATTGCGGGTGGTCAGGAAAGAGGGTTTACCCAGCCTTTTCCGGTCACGAACTGAATTTTGCCAGCCTTTCTTAGCGCCTGTAACCGCCGGTCAAGAATGCGGAATGGCATCGGCTTATTCCTCTCCTCATCAGCGAGTCGGGAACACTCACCAGCTACGTCTGGAAGCATAATCAGTGAAAATGGAACCGGCTCTTTGCCGAGTATTTTCATGATCGCACTGTCCAGAACGGCGTACTTGTTTTTAGCAACTTGCATGTTCACTGTCCCCTCTCTCTATAGCGTGGTGATCGGTTCGCCTGATACCTACGGAACACATTCCGGTGGGACGGCCTTATTTTTATCCTGCCAACGTAGAGCAGCCTTAATACACTGCTTACACGTTATTTCACATACGTAAGGCCCGTACTCACCATCACTATGGGTGGCTGGGTTAACCCAAAGCTTGCCGTTACTTCCACCTGCGGCGGTGCAAAGAAAATCCCCTTCATTTCTGACCAGGCGCCCATCACGTATGTCCTCAAGTAAAAGCACGTGAATCACAGTTCGCCGGTTTATACCGTTACCGCTACTGTTTTCCGTCAGCCCGGAAATCACCGATTTGAATCCGCTTGTCCATCGTACCGGAAGATACAAACGAGCGTTTCGCTCTTGCGCCTGTTGCATCAGCTTCATATCGAGAGCGGCCTTTTGCTGTCGTTCTTCTTCTTGCCGTGTCAGACGTTGTCTGGCCTGTTCCTCTCGTCGGGCCCGGCTATCAATCTCAGTTTCAGCTTTAATATCGAACCGGTCAGGTGTAAGAAACAAAGTCGCACCTACCGGAGGGAGTGTGCCCTCCACCAGCAGCAGGTTATCCTTTGTTGCTTCCACATAAACTGTTCCAACCTCGGTAACCACACCCGTTTTATCTTTTTCCCCCCGGAACCAGAAGGGCGATGGGTAAGGAGGGTATTTGAGAACGATCATAATTTTTCCTTTCTGAAATACCGCATCGAGTTAATTTACTGGTTGTCAGAACGCAGTAATGTTATTTCTGATTTTGTTCCCGGTACTTCATTACGATATCCATTTCCTGTTGAGTTAATCCATTCTGAACTGCGGCCCGGCCTTGCCATATGTGAAAGAGCACCTCAAGAAAGACCCTTTCTTCTTCCTCTGATACTGAACCACTTGAATCAGGTGAGTAATCATCTTTCATAAAGCTATCGAACAGAACTCTTTCGCTGAGCCCCGCTATAGCAGGTTGTTCGCTGTGGGTCAGCCAACCGTGATGCCACGAAAACATGCAGTAGGCTGCTACATCACGTGGATCACCTTTTGAAAGGTGTCGGTGGAGCTCTTTGAGGCATTCATCCTTCCAGTCAGATTTTGCCCATTCAGCCCCACGACCATACTTCTCCTGGGCCCGGTAAAGCTTACCCGCCATCTCAGAGGCGAAGTTAACTACAAGCTGAGCTGTTGCATCGTGTAAACCAGCAGGGATCTTTACGAGGTGATTTGTGAGGCCACACTCATTGATAACTACCCGCAGACCACGCTTTATCTCTTCAACATCATCGGAACCAATTGCACCCTCACCAGATGCCGCGTGGAACGCGTAGGCCATTGCGTCCGTTATTTCTACCGATGAATCAGCCTTTTCGCCTGACGTACACGTTTCTTGAACCAGCTCGCCCTTCTGTTTGTTGTCCAGCAGACTAATCATGGTGTTTTTAAGTAACGTTGCTTTTTTGACGGCTTCCATATTGCCGTTCTGCAAAGCGGTCGTAATCTCAGTATCTATCTCGTTAATGCCTAGCTGAAGCTCTTCAGCACTGGCATAGAATATATTTACGATTTTTGTCTGGCGCATTAATTTTCCTTTTCAATAATTTTATGTCCAAGAGAATCAAGTATTGCAATAACTTGGTCTCTGGAATATGCAGGATAACTATGATCTGCAAAGCAACATGCAGGGGGTGGCAGTATGATTTTTTGTGGGCTTTTATTTCTTAGTTCCTTTAACTCCAATAATATGCTGAGTAATTGAGACGCTTTCTTTTCCATCGCATCAGCTCGGCTTGGGCTGATAAGTGCCCTCTGCGCATATAGCAGTTCAGTTGTAGTCTCAGTAATCATCGAGTCGAGTTTTGCAGGTGTCAGTTGCTCCATTTTTCCACCGGTTATTAATGCAAAAATTGAATTCAGACCGTCTCTTTTGAATAGACAACGTTTTTAGCGAGTTCGAATACAAAATCGCTTACGAAGGTAAAATCGCGCCATACCAGCACACCATCTACCTTATGCCGCAACTCAACCTGAGTGGATGTGTTGCTATACTTAGTGACCTTGATGTCCCAATCAATGAAACCACCAGCATTCTGAAGTTCAGTGACAGCGGCTAGGTTTTCCTGTTGCTTCAGGTTGTAGGCCTCGTCTGAGTCGTCGTTCTTCACAAGCTGGATTTTTTTGAATACCATGCGGAATCGGTCGGCCAGAACTTTGCCACGCATTTTTTCAACATCATTAAATACCTGCTCGACGTATGCACTCATGGTTTTCCTCGTGACTTTAATGATAGCAATTACAAAACCCGTATAGCCTGATTAGGCTCTGTATTTTTTAAAAATTAATCCGTGAGTAACATTATTAACTGCATTAAACCTACGACGAAATTTAAAAGAAGACAAAATGTGCTTGAATTTAAGAAATATTGAATTCGTTTAGTTTATCTGTTAAAAAAATACTGCTATTGAGCACCAAAAAAGGTGTCTTCTTACAGCGGAAACAAAAAACGCTAGAAAGTTACTTTTTCCTCATTGGAAGGCTTTTTAAAAGCGTTTCCATCGGGATGGCTTCGACGGATTGTTTCATTTTCTCTGGTTCTACTCCAAGAGATGCCAGCTGCCGGTACAGTACTTCCCGTTCTTGCAGGAGGCTTATCGCCAGCCGTGATATTGCAGCGGCGTTTTCCAGGGCGATTGCAAGGTTGTTTTCGGATGGAAAACTATCCCATGTATCCACTATGCCTTTTGCCAGGCACACGGTTCGCTTAAGCGGCTGAGGAACGTTTAATGGGTTAACGCCGGGTGGCATACCGGACAACTGCCTAATCAGTGCTCTTCCTTTCATTCCATCAGTTCTGTCTGCCATAGCAAGACCTCTATTCGTTGTACGTGGTCACTTCGGCTGAGTAGCAGTGCTGCTGATAACAGGCCTCTGTCTGACCAGACAAAGCGGTACGCAGCATTACGGTAGTTCCGGGTACGGGCGCGGATTTTGACCCGGGCGGAAAATCACTTAGCTCTACACTGATTCCGGCATGACCCGAAAACAGCACTGGGTTTTCACGCATTTTCATGCCGATATTCTGGTTACCATTTGCAATGCGATACATCACTTGTTCGATAGTAATCTGAACAGGTTCGTTGATCCGTAAAGGCCTGTTCCCGTTGCTGCCATTAGCCTGGCTGCACAGCAACAACATAGATGCTACTGTCGTAATAGCAACAGAGCCTAGTGAAAGCATGATTTTCATTATTTTCCCTTTATTCCAGGCAGTTAAGCCGCCTCACAAAATTCACTCTGACCAATGCTTGTTAAACCTGACAATTGCCACAGCCTGATTAACCGCATCATTATTTTGATATGGATCCGTAACGCGTCCGCGTTCTGAGTTGCCAGTTCCTGTATGTGTATCAGGCCAAGGCTCAACTCTTTATGGCTATTGAGTTCATAAAGCGCACGTCGATAAATATTGAACATCTCACGAGCCACCAGCGATTTAAGGACTTCCGGTACTGAAGCACAGTGCGCGAAAGCTCGGGCCCGCTCCTGTCTCCAGTAGCGGCGCAGCGCATTTGATGTATCAGGTTTGTTGCCCACGTCACTCATCACAAGACACCAGGCATTGGTCTGGTTGATCAGGACAGTTTCCAGGCTGTTTTTGCACAGCGTTTTCTCGTCCATAAGCTCGTTATGGCTTTCCTGGCGTAAGACGCGATGCAGCCAGAACCCAAATTCTGTCATGCGGGTCATGTGGTACTGGATGGTGAAAGCGAGGTTAGCCCACCATTTAAAACGAATGATCCGGGCCTCCAGCGTTCTTTTCAGAACATGCTGGTATTTCTCGGTCGAGAGGATGCGAAGGTCTTTTCGAGCTGTGATCCCTTCCATCGACTGGAATCCGGTCAGGCCGAGTCGATGGTAGGTTTGACCACGCTGCATCATTTTGTGATACAAGGCTGACTTACCTTTGCACAGAGATACCGTGCCGAAACGCAGGTAGAACTGCGCCGCGCTCCCAGCGGTGTACGCCCCGCTCTCAATAGCAGATTTAAGGCGTGGGTATTCCACCCATAACACAAAGCTTGCAGACTCTTCATCTACGGTAACTTCGTTATCTTCGCTGAAACTGACAACACGACGGTGGCCGTCTCTTGTCTTGATGACACGTGCGGCGCGTTCGTCATCTCCGCCGTCGAAATAGGTCATTTCCGCAACAGGATCAGCCAGCCCATCAAATAGTGAGTCATCGCCAAATTTCCCCACCTTCAGCCAGACTGCTTTAGGGATTGGGGACTGAGGGACTACAGGCATCGTCGGTTCATCAGTCAACAGATCCAGCTCGCCGTGGGCCCAGACGCGGTGGTAGATCTCCAGTGCCCTAAAAGGCTTGTCATTGAAATGATGGAAAGCCCACATGAAATCGACATGCACAACGGCTTCTTCGCTGACGATGCGGAACTGAGGCCGGGACATGCGACGGTTATGCGCATTGTCTTCCAGCAAGCCGTAAGCGAGTTTCTCGGCAACGTCATCGGCGCGTTGCTGCTCTACGTAGTCGGCGCTACAGCAGATGTGTAACAGACGTTCCAGGAATTTCGGCGAGTATACATCTGGCTGGATCTTAATATACCCACCTTCGTATACCGTGCGGCCCACTGGATGGCGGTCTTCCCAGGCATAACGGCGTTTGGCAATGAAACGCTGAAGCCGGTTCAGGATAGCCATATAGCCATATTTCTCCGGGTCGGCATTCAGCAGGTTTTCCATAGAGCGGTCGAGCCCTACAGCCTGGCAAAGGTAACAGCCAAATCGTGAACCACAGGCGCTTTTTGCTTTTTCAGAACCCGTCCAGACACATTCGCCCGTAGCCTCTTTGTAGAGCTCAGCAGTTTCATTATTGTTAGGCAGGTAACTGGGTAACGCAAAACGAGCCTCATCCCCGGACGATAGCAGGAATTCCCATACGTTCCCCTGATGCCAGTGACGGATCGGATAGAGCTCACCGCCCTCTTTTGTCTGTTTAACGTCTTCAGCGCTCCCGCCTTTTTTTTCGATGTTCATGGCACGGGTTGTGCTCTCTGCATCACGGGAACCCAGCAGCAGACAAACGCGCTGACGAACGGCTTTAGGCAGTCCTCGCATGTACTCGGCACGGGCCCGACGTGCAGGATCGACCTTCAAGTCGATCGAGCACTGTCTGGCGGAACTATTTGAAAATGTTGGCAATCCTCGCCCTGAAAGGATGCGGCCAGTCCACCCAGATGTCAGTCCAGGCTTACCAATTACAATGCTCAGCGGTAACTGGTGCTTTTCAACGAATGCCTCAAGTTCGGCGAGTTTTGTGTCTGCCAGCCAGCGGACGGCTGGATTCTCGATGCCCGTGTCGGTGTGGATCACATAGTGATGCTGGCTGATGTTTGTGCCATTGCGGGTAGCCCTTACCAGCGCCATCAGGAAGAGGTGCAGAACGCACTCAGAGTCCTTTCCTGATGAATACGCCAGGCTCATAGTCCAGCCGTCAGTAAGCGCTTTATAAATGGCGTTTGTGCCGGTGGTGATAAGATTGGCCATGCTCGTGCCAGTGCTGGCATCGACATAATTCAGGTCTTCGTCATTAGCCAGTGTTTGCCAAACCGTATCCCATTTATCCCCGGTAAGGATTGGGGCAAGGGTCGGTTCTGATGTGCCAAAGTCGATTACCTGTTGCATGGTTCACCTGTTTATTTATTCGTTTTGTATATTTATTTAAACACGGGCGTACCAGCTGACGAATAAGGCCAGCGGTATTATTTAATGATTTATTTAGTAATCGGGGATGGAAATAATTGATCAAGACAACTCATTGGTTTGCCAATGGCATTTGTGAGCTTTAGAATTTCTCCCGGCGTAACTGCCTTAAGCATTTCAGAGCGCCCTTCACGGATATATTCATCTACAGACATATTCCGCCATCCTGCTTTTGGTCGATTACTGCAACCTTGCCAGTTTGAATCAGCATTATCCCGACGAAGAACATATACATCGATAGAGCGAGTTAACCCTGCACCGAACGCAGCCTGAGCAGTAATTTTCACTTCAGATCCATCCTTGCGTTTAATGACCTGCGATATACGCGTGATTAACTCTTCAGGTGCGGATGCGTTGTTCTGAGTTTCATTTGTCATAAAACACCTCGTGAATATTGTCCGGTTTGTTTACTTATTAAATCACGAGGCATTCGGGTGACGAAGTGATGTTCAGAAAGATACTTTTCTTTGCTGGAGCAGGCTTAACCGTTGGTTGTCTGGATGCTACCATTCATAAGAAATGACGGTTAGCGTATCACTCACCTGTTCTTTGGTGATCTTTGGTTTTACCGGTTCGGGTAAAATTGTAATCGAAATTTGAATAGTTGCCGTTGCCTGTTGCTTTTTATCACCACTATTTCCCTCATCCTGTGCCAGTGCATTCCATGAAACAACGAATAATAAAGCTGAGAGTATCGTTTTCATTTTACACCTATATAAAAGATTGCTGTCCGTAGAACCATTATCTATCGGGCCAATCAGCTGGCGAAATTAAACAGTCGAAAACCTTTAATTAAATATCAGGATAAGGTCAGTAGCTTTTATGGTCAGTCGTCATCATGATACTCAGGGCCACCATAATTATCAAATCGAGACCATTGACCATTAAATGTGAGACGTACTGTCCCTATAGGCCCGTTGCGCTGTTTACCTATGATAATTTCGGCTATACCTTTCATATCGCTATTTTCGTGATAGACCTCATCACGGTAAATAAACATGATCAGGTCAGCATCCTGCTCAATGGAGCCTGACTCTCGCAAATCTGAGTTTACCGGACGTTTATCGGCACGTTGTTCAAGCGAGCGGTTTAGTTGCGATAAAGCGATTACCGGTACATTCAGCTCTTTTGCCAGTGCTTTCAGAGATCGGGAGATTTCAGCAATTTCCAGAGTTCTGTTGTCAGATAACGACGGTACACGCATCAACTGAAGGTAGTCGATCATAATGAGGCTAAGCCCACCGTGTTCGCGGGACAATCGACGCGCCCGGGAGCGAACGTCCATAGGTGTTAGGCCAGAGCTGTCATCAATGTAAATGTTCTTTTTTTCCAGCAGCAGTCCCATTGTGCCGGATAACCGGGCCCAGTCCTCGTCATCGAGCTGTCCGGTTCGGATGCTGGTCTGGTTGACGCGTGATAGCGATGCCAGTGAGCGCATCATGAGCTGTTCCGTAGGCATTTCCAGGCTGAAAATCATGACGGGCTTATCGTTTGTCAGCGATACATTCTCGCAGATGTTCATTGCAAACGTAGTTTTCCCCATTGAGGGTCTGGCAGCGATAATAATCAAATCCGAGGGCTGTAGACCGGCTGTCTTCTTGTTCACGTCCACGTAGCCGGTATCAACTCCAGTGACCCCGTCATGGGGACGCTGGAACAAGGCTTCAATCTTGGTAACGGTTCTGTCCAGAATGCTGCTGATATTTTCCGGCCCACCGCTTTTATTTCCCCTTTGCTCTGCAATCTGGAAAATCCGGCTTTCTGCAAGATCAAGCAATTCGTCACTTGTCCTACCTTCCGGGTTGTAACCGGCCTCGGTTATTTCGTTGGCAACTTTTATCATTTCCCTGATTACGGCACGTTCCCTGACGATCTGCGCGTAGGCAATTATATTTGCCGCACTGGGCGTATTTTTTGACAGTTCTGCCAGATAGGCGAAACCGCCGAGACTATCCAGCTTACCTTCTCCCTCGTTTTCGATGTGCTCAGCGAGGGTTATCAAATCAATCGGGAATTGATTCGCAACGAGCGATCTCATTGCAGAGAAAATTGAGCGATGCGGTCGAGAACTAAAATCCTGCTCACTAACGATTTCTGCCACATCATCCCATCTCTGGTTTTCAAGCATTAACCCGCCCAGCACGGACTGTTCCGCTTCTATCGATTGCGGAGGGGTTTTTAAGCTGTATTCAGCTGTTTGCTTTGTCTCACCTGTTTCGGTAAACGAGATGTCCGCCATAGTCATAAGTGGCCTCAGAGGTTCTGGAATAGCTTTTGTTTTTGTAATTGTCGTGCGCATTCCGATACCAACTCCGGGTAACTGGATGCTATTGCCTTTAGAATTGCTTCAGAGAGCTCATTCGCTTCATCAGAGCGGCCCACCAGCCTCAGCTCGGCTACTGTACCGGGGTCGCAGTTTGTCAGGTTGGCGCGGGCGTAATTGACTTTCAGCCGCGCCAGAAATTCCACCCCGGGCTTGCGCTTCACCGCGTGGACAGAAAGTGTTTTTCGGCAAAATCGACCAGCTGTACGGCGTTCGTGATGCTCCAGAGCTTTTGCTTCCAGCTCCTGCCCGGCGATAACGGTCACATAGAGGCTACTAATCAACGCCGATACATTCATGCAGCAATCCCCCGCTTATTAGCCAGCGCAACGGTATCCAGAAGTACGAAGTCATCAAGCAGGTTCAGTCCTGCGGGCGTCTTCTGATCACGCCATAGCGCATCCAGTACATCGGTGTCTGGCATTCCCGTTGGGATTAGGCTTAGAAGTTCGGATAACGTATCTACCTGTAGCATGTGGCAGATAGAAGCCAGCATTATTCCCTCTGACGCTTTATCCATAAGACCACCGATCAGAATCTGAATTTCCGGGGTCATAACAAAATGCTCATAATTGGATTTATTGAATCGGCACTGAATGAGTTTATAACCCTTGAACTCAGTAATTAACTCCTGAAGGAATACATGCAGCATATCTGGTTTTGTTTTTCTAATAGCCGCTACCTGCATTGCAATTTTTAAAATGCCATCATCAACTCTTTCGTGCGGGCATCCTGCGGAGGAATAAATACTTTTTGCCTTTTCGAGCCAATTTTGCAGCTCGATATAATTAGTCTGAATATTCAACGCGACCCCCATTGCTATCCAAAAAAGTCTATAACCCTGATATTTTAATGCGCTCCTGTCTATCATCGAAAAATTTAAGGCAGCAAAATGCGGCCATTTATATGTGCAAAAATATGAGCCGGTTTATCCGGCCCATCAGAATGAAAAGGAATTTTATGCAGGTCTGTTAAAGACCTGCTGGGAGGTTAGTACACCGGGTGCAGCTGAGTCTCTTCAGTTTCACCATTCTGCTGGTTAGCGCCATCGGTATCGGCATCAGTCGCATCGTCAGCACCGCCGTTGTTTTCAGCACTATCACCGTCGTTGTCACCATTAGCTTCAGCATCTTCTGCCTGTTTTGCTGATTCCAGTTCAGCCAGGGTAGCCATCAGAGTACGGGCCATTTCAGGAGTCAGGCGTAAGACGACTTCTTCCGGCACGGTTTCCGTAATTTCGATCTGATTTTCATGCTCACCTTCCGGCTGCGGCGGGATCTGGTCGCGCAGCTGGCTCAGGGTTGGCAACAGGCTGTCGAAGGTTTTACGGATAACTTTCGGTTTCAGGCCAGTCTTTTTCTTGGAACTCACGAATTTGGCAGTGACGCGGGTTTTCCCAGCTCCTTCTGCCTTTTTCAGGGATTCCATCAGGACTTCATACGGGTCGCGGTCAGTACCCTGACATTCGTTAATAACGTCAACGGCAACGTCACCAGATACCTTATCTTCTTTCACCAGCATCTTGATGCTGAAGTCAGCGTTTGCCAGCACGATACTGCGGCGAACGGTGACCAGAGAGACACCCAGACGCTGAGCAATCGACTCAATGGTGTGACCCCAGCCAATCAGGCGCTTGAAGCCTTCAGCGCGTTCCACCATCTTCAACTGAAGGGAGTTGGCGCTCTCGATCATGTTGTAGACTTCTTCGTCCTTGCCGCCTTCAAATTCCTCGACGGTGATTTTCTGGAAGCTCGCGCCCTCAGCAATCGCCATCATCAGGCCAGCAAAACGGTGGTGGCCATCAATGATTTTCAGGCGGGTTACGCCTTCCACTACTACTGGTTTAACGCGGATGACAGGCACTGACTGAGGACGTTCCAGATAAGCGTGTTTGAACATTACCGCACGGTCATAATTTACGTCGCGGAGGTTCAGTCCCTCTTCCACAAACAACCAGTACGGGCTCACCGCAAAGACGTTGTTACGCCCGATATCGGCTTCTTCGAACTGTTCCGTATTGCCGCTTTTACGCGCTTTGGTTACGAAATCGCTCAGTGCTCGGAGTGATGATGGCGCTTTGTCTAAGCTGCGCATCAGTACCGCAGCGCCTTCCAGATTTTCCAGGGTACGGCTTTGTTCGAAGATAGCTTTAACGTCGGTGTTCATGGTGTTTCTCCGCTTTAGTTATTGTGTCGCGAGGTTCGTTGCTTGCTGTAAATCCAGTTAAACACACACCAAACAGGTGACGAAGCGTATTTGGGGACAAAATGTCTCTTTTTTTTCGGGTACATAAAAAAGCCCTGTAATCCAGTGATTACAAGGCCTTAGCTCGTAATGATGACATCAAGATGGCGACGTTTTTCGATTTTGACCGCATTTTTCATCAAAATTGTCATCACTTCATTTAGTTTTGAACTCTCCCCTTCCTCATATGAACCCCAAGGTAGGAATGGAGTAGGACTATTGATATTGAATGCAACGCCCGTAGGGCATCGCCATGCAGTTGGCTTCTTTGAGTCAGGTTCCCATTTCACCAGGAGTATTGGCGCGTTACAGTCGATGTCATCGATGGCTGGTATAGCCTCATATAAAAACACTCCCGCATCATCCCCACTGAAGAAAGCTAGATGCTTATACGCGCTGGCAAAAGAGACTACGCCCGCGAAAAGGCCCACAACGATGAGGTTAAGGTTCGATGTTTTGTGACGGATACGTTTTTGCTTCAGGCGAACCATTGTCAGGGCTGACAAGAAGATAGCCACCAGCCCCCCGGCTCCTGCGAACCAAACGGAATTGATTTGCAGGAAGGAAATCAAATCACGATGCTCTCTCTGGTTTTCTTCAAGCATCAACGACACAAAAGTTGTTGTTACTGGCATTGATATCAGGAATATCGTGATCATCACTATTGCAAAAGTCTGTATGGAATAGCGGTCTCTATTTTCCTCTATAACAGAATTAAAGGATAACAGATAAACAAATGTAAATAATAAAATGGAAAGAAGGTACATTGGTTATGCCTTTTTTTGGGTTATCGCTGAATTCTTTTATTTAATTCTGTTCTGAAAAATGCATACAAGAACTGCCACCCATCACCATGAGCCGTTCTGAAATCTTTTTCAGGGAGTACCGGAAAACCAAATTTAAAATTATCTTTTCCAGTGTGGCGCTGGCAAAAGTGCGCAAGCTCATGTGCCACTACGCCTTTGATATGATCCAGTTGATTGATTGAATAAAATGCTCCGATGTCCTTACGCTGCTCTATATGTGCGTACTCATGGTAGCGATAGCGCGGTGTATCACTGTCAGGATAAATGGACGATGGTGAAATAGTGATTGAGCTCCTGCCGCCCCATGAATGTTTGGCACTCCAGTTGACCCGAACTTCAGGCGCAGGGCCGGTGAAACCATATGCCTGTCTATAGAGGTGCAGAAGATACCCTGAATACAGAAAAACAACTTTCTCCGCCGTCATAACGCGAGAAACGCCATAGCGAGCAACTGCCCTATCTCTGGCTGTCAGAACGGGGGTTTTTACCCGTGGGGAGAATAATTTTGTTGGGCTGAATAGCCAGACTTCTGAATCGTCATCAGGCATATCCAGTATCACCTGAATTTCTTCAGGCGACCCAACTCGTTGATGCCACCTTTCAAGATTATCGTCCACTTCATTCAGGCTGATTAAATCATCGGCATTCTCGTAGAATAACCAGATCAGCGTTCCTCGTGGGAGTGCTTTCTCAGCTGTAATATGTGAGAGGATAATTTGACGTGGTGTCATCTTATTCGCCACAGTTCCCGGATGCTTCTATCAGTTTTATTTTTGTTGCTTCTGCCGCCTGCATTTTTTGTTTCATCTTCTCAATGCTAGCGGTCACACGGCGGGCGCACCATTGATACGCTGCCTGACGTGATTCGAAAAACTCATAATCCGCGTGCAGGTAAACTGATGTGCCGTAGGAGACGGACATACGGTAACCCTTCGGCGTTTCATTGATGACTTCCCGTTCTTCTACACAGTTTTCAAACTCAGGGACATAATCCACGAATCGACGACGCAGAATGCAAAACAGCACCTTTATTTGGTTTTCATCAGTCATTTGTTATCCTCGTTATTCTTCTTATTTATCATCAACCTTTCTTAATTGTCGATGCTGAATACGGCGGAGCGGATTTCACGCTTGGCCTGCTGACGGGCGCGGTGTTTGCTTACACGAAGAGATCTATCGTATGCATTGTTTTTACGATAGCCACGCGAGCGGCACAGTGAACAAGTGCAGCCTTCTACTGAATAGAAAATCCCAAACGGTTTCATAAGTATCACCTTTAAGCTTGATAATAATGTTTATCATAGCTGGAGTTATTCAGGTGACGAATAGTTAAGGGGCGCGTTTTGCTTGGGTTTTTACACTATCGTTTATTGAGTCGATGAGGTCGGAAATAGAAAGGAGTTTTCTGCCAAAGAATAGTTTTCGTCTGGCTTCTATTTCGTAGCGGAAGGGTTCAATAATTTCATCTTCATGCATGATTACGAAACGATAGCCGTTATTAAGGAGTTTATGCAGCTTGTTTGTTTTTTTTCTTATGGGACTTAGCTTAAACATTGTTATCAACTTCTCATCATGATCACCTGAATTGTTATAACACAGTTATTTCCGACACGCTGCTGCTTTTGCTGAAGAACTCGGATTGCTTTGGGCTGGGCCAGCAGGTTGTATGCCGGGCGAACCCGGCATCGTTATCACAGGGCTTTTTCTTTTCTCTTTCGTTCTATCCCACGAAACATCGCGCATTTCCGCACAATATCCAGTGTCGGGATGCTACCACTCCCCTGCTCTTTCACGCTCATTCGCAACGTGAGCCGTAGCAACATCTTGATGTCACGTGGTGGAAGTTCTGGGTAAGTGTTTACAAGTGATCTGACCAGTTCATCAGGAATGTTCACGCCAAAGTTCTCACCCATAATCTTCCAGATCTTTTGGGCATCTGATTTCTCCGGCACATCATAGTGAATGATTGCAGCGCATCTTGGTATGATAGCCTCATCGATGTCACTACCCCGGTTGCTTGTCATGAACATCAACCCATCGAAATACTCCAGTGTACGGAGGAACTCCGCAACGATGGCATTTTGAGTCAGTGATGCTCCACGCTGCATGACAAACACATCGGCTTCGTCCAGAAGCAGGACACAGTTCCAGCGTTTAGCCCGGGTCAGAATCGTCCGCAGATTTTTCTCAATGTCATCGGCGTTGGTTCCCAGTGCGCCAGCATGAATTGAGTACAGGGGCCGTTCAATGACCTCTGCATACACTTCAGCAGTTAATGTCTTCCCAAGTCCGGGTGAGCCCACGCACATGATGATGTTACCCGCGCTTTTCCCTTCAACAATATCGCTGGTGAAAGCGCTGATATCCGTGGTCAGTATATCGAGTAAATCACGGTGGTCTTCCGGCAAAACCATCTTTTTTGGCAGTTCTTTATCATACTTGTATGGTTCTACGTTATTGGCATGTATCCAGATAAAGTCTTGCAGCGAGAGATCAAAATAACGCTGCACAGGAATTTCGGGTAAAAGGCCAAACTGGTCATCTTCAAAAAGAGGCGACTCCACTTCTGCACCGTAGGCATCGCACTCACTATCAGGCAAATCGTGTATCAGTTTATGCCCTGCTATTTCCAGATTCCGGTCGCTGTAGCTATACGATTCCATTCTGACAGCCCTGCCGGTTGCTTTAAACTGATTGCCAAATTGCCCGTCGACCACTTCCTTAAACCGCGTTAGTTGTTCCAGGTACTCTTGTTTCAGCTCATGCGTTTCATGGTAGATATCACGGTCGGCCAGTGTCTTAGCGACACTGCGCCGCGCCACCTCATTAGGCTCGAAATTCAGGGCGGTAAGCTGGGTTCCGTAAACCTTTTTGGAGTGCGAATATTCGCCGAACCCATACCAGCTGATTTGTAACAATAGTGATGGGGGACGGTCAGAGTTTTTTTCTGATTTTACTTCTTTTATTGCTGTAACAAGACCGGGGTACAGGTTGCCGTCATGACCGCGTCGGTATATCCAGCCATCAATTCGATTTGACTTCAGATACTGTAGTAACACACGACCGAATGCCGGAAAACTGCTCACAGGCTTATCGAAATCACCTTCCAGTGCAGTGATGATCGATTCAAGAGCTCGTCGATTTTTTGACTCTCCATCACCACGACATGCCTGTAAAAGTTCATTCAGATCATCCCGAGATAAACATAGCGGATCGACGGCAATCTCATCGTCAGAACTACGGTGGCTATAACGATTACGTAAAGCCTCAAATGTTGGGCTTGTGGTAGCTTTTAGTGTTTCTGTTTTTATCGTGAGTGCCATAGCCGTCCTCGTCAGTAATTTACTTTGATATGCCTTAAGTTCACATGGAAGGGGCAACTTCGAACGCATTAGGAACTCTGATCCGCGAGCCTATTTCCAGTTTAATGGTTGCCTTTACGTATTCACCCTCCTTCAGATAGGTGATGTCTTGGTTATGAAATGTTGACTTTTCATGTGTAGCCCACCATTCCATAGAGCTTGGGATTTTTAACGTTAGCCCAAGATGTTCAGTGAGATAGCATACTCCCATGTTTGAGTAGGTCTTAACGGGGTTCGGGTAGAATTGAAAGTTACCCTCTACGAGACAATCAGTACGAGGATCGATGAACGAAAGGAAAACGCTAAAAGTACCCTGACGTTTTAGCTCGGCGTAAGCCTCAAGAATCGTGAAACGCTTTAATGCGTCATTTGAAAACAGGGTTACAATTTTTTCCGAAAGCATAGCCACCTCATGAGCTGTTTTTTTCCTATTATCAACCGGTGTCTCCTCCTGACGAATAGGTTTGCGGCCAAAAAAAAACTGCACCAGGAGGTGCAGTTTCGATAATCAAGCAATGGCGAATTGTTATTTTTCGCTACTCAGTTTATCCGTAATAAATGCTTCAATTTCTGCCATGAGCTCGGTACTCATTCGGTTAAATTCAAAGCGAACTTTACGGCCCGATGCATTTTTGCTGATACGGGCGTATTTGTCCTTATTAGCAAAATTAGCCAGATCACGGGTTTCCCAACTTTTTGCAGGTGGCTTTTGATCGAGTAATTCAACCGCCTTTGTGATCTGCGCCATGACAATTTTCTGCGCTTCCGGGATGTCACTGATGTCCAGATTAGCAATTTCTTCTTTCACCCTATCAACTACATCTGCAAGAATGAAAAGGTTGCTCTCTACGTATTTCTGAAGTTTGGACAACCGGCTGTAGAAGGAGTTTGGTATACCTTCATAATCCGGGAACAGAGCTATCAACGAACCGTCAATACGCGCCGCCTGAATACGTTTAAAGACTGACACATGGCTTATGCCAAGAAAGAGGGCAAGCTCTTCATTTTTGGTGAATCCTTTTTCCTGCATTAGTTCCAGATACTGAAGCCCAACCTCTCGGTATGAGAATCGGCGTGATGTTTGTGCAGCGGTAATAATCGCCTTGATGTCCTCAGCTGATAGATCATCTGGTAGCACCCATAAAGGCAGATCTTTTTGAGCCGCAATACAGCAAAAACGTCTGCGGCTACCTTCAATAAGCAGGTACACGCCATCACGTTTAACGGCAACACCTTCAGTATCAACACCCCTTGACTCAATTTGTTGCAGGATATCTCGTACTGCGTTTGTGGTAAGCGCTTCCTGATTTCGCGGGTTCATTGGGTGAACGGCGGTCTCAGTAGCGACATTTTCAGCTGCTACAGTGACGTGCTCAGCTTCAAGTTTTCGCCCGTTATGAAGGGTAAAGAGTTTCTTAATGCGAGGGGGACTCTTAAGGTTAGCTAACCCGGAACGGTGGCCTACATCGGTTCGCTTTGGCGTATTTAGATAACGCGATTTATCGTTTCCGATATGCTGTTCATCACTCATGCGTTAACTCCTTCCTTCGCTGAAAAACTCTTTATCTCATTAATAAACTGTTGATATACGGACATTACGGATTCTTCGGCAATATCCAGCTGCTTTGGTGAACATAACTCTTCAGATTTCTTAATATCGAGAACCGACCTACCCCGTGACGCAGCTGCTTTGAATGCTTCAGAGTTTTTGATATTGGTTGCCATAAACAGGTCTTGAACGGTTCGAATTAACTTATCGAGGACTATTTTTTCGTATGGGCTTTTATCATCGACGTTAACGGCCAGTACTTTAAACCATTTAATATTTTCACCTTTATTGGGAGACTGACGGAATCGCTCACTGATCGTCAGCATAAAATCAGTTGTGGATGCATAGTCGTATTCTCGCGGAGAAACTGCGACAAGAATACCGTCAGCGGCCTCATCAGCGGCCCAGATAATTGGCGAGTCTTCTGGAGGGGTATCGAAGATAATAAGGTCATACTTAGCTTTCAGGACTGGCATTATCACTTCTTTGAATCGTAGCAACAACTGAGTGCGCTCTTCTTTACTGCACTGCCAGTATTTATCTTTGAATCTCGCATCGGTTGGGAACGCAGTAATTACATCAAGATTTGGCAGATGGGTTGAGAACGGCATATTCTCAATGATTTCAGCCTCAGAGTAACCCATGTCGAGGTATTTTTTATATTCAGAACCTTCTTCATACACGCCCAGGATTGCGTCGATTGCAGTCAGGAATACGTCGTCTTCAGATACGCTTTGAATCATACCGCTACCAATAGAGCCTTGCGGATCCCATTCAATTACTAAAACTCTGGCATTCAACTGGAGATCAAGTGCTGCTGCTACAGCCAGAGCCACTGAGGTCGTGCTTTTTCCTGTCCCACCTTTATGATTCTGAACAATGATTGTTCGGCTCTGGTAGTAATCTCTATAGCGCGGATAACCCAGGGCATCCATAATATTCTGGACATCCCAGCGGGTATAAAGGTGGTTTTTGTTCTGATAAATAGGTTGACCCACCAGCCTTTTTTCTTCGAGATCAGCGAGAATTTTATTGAAGGTAACTCGAGATTTTCCAAAGAAGTCGGAGAGATTTTTTTTATTCAGGCAGTGGTTATAGATAAGGCGATCTACCCCCTCCACACTGTCATCTGATACAGATACCCGGGAAGAAGCCAGTAACGATTCTTTCAATGAAATTTGTTCGGACTTCATGCGTTGCCCGACAAGGGCAATTTTATCTATTAGATTCATTCTCGTCATACCCTCAAACCTGAATTATGAATTTAAACGCATATGCGTATACTTTACGTATAATGCGTAAAATGACGCTCTATGCGTATAATTGTAACGGCAATCAGATTGAGACGCTAACATTCTATTTTGTTTTTTCTTCATTTTGCGATCTCGAAATGCAGTTCAATGACACATCATCTTTCTCTTCTGGCGATTAAGGGGGTTAAGTAATCCACGGGGCGGGCAGAACCCGGAGAGACTGACTGGCGATTAAGGGGGTTAAGTAACCCACGGGTCGGGCAGAACCCGGAGATGCTGGCTGGCGATTAAGGGGGTTAAGTGACCCACGGTACGGGCAGAAACCGGAGAGGCTGGCTGGCGATTAAGGGGGTTAAGTGACCCACTGTACGGGCAGAAACCGGAGAGGCTGGCTGGCGATTAAGGGGGTTAAGTGACCCACGGTACGGGCAGAACCCGGAGAGGCTGACTGGCGATTAAGGGTGTTAAGTAATCCACGGGTCGGGCAGAACCCGGAGATGCTGGCTGGCGATTAAGGGGGTTAAGTGACTTAGCGCTGGAGGATACGCCCTGCAACTATTGGTAAATGAATGACAAGGTTTCCCGTAAGACCCATCAAATAAAAAAGCCTCTGAAGTAGAGGCTCTTGGGTATTCGATATAGTTAGGCTAATTCGTCCGGGTCGTTGATGGCACTAACGAAGAACTCCGTGCGGTAATCATTCCCCCATCCCAACCAGACAGAAGGTGAACCCTCCTTTGCCAACGAACGGTCACCCGTCATGCTGTCCGCTTGGACAGGAACTGTCACGCATTCTTTAATAGTATCGGCCTCGGCAACCAGTCCAGTACTCTGGGTTTCAAATCCGGCAATTACGACAACAGCATCAGGGTCGTGTAGCTGAAGCTGGGCGATAAGCTCTTTAACTTTCATAGTGATCCTCTGCGCTAGAATTATCCAATTCTACCACGCTTGATGGTCAGGCGTATAAGTGCTTACTGTACAGCTCGAAAGCTTCATCATGTTCCAAATCGTCCAGGATAACGATATCAGGGCCATGTTCTTTTTTGATTTGTGCGATGTATGAAGCGTATTGAGCCTGGCTTTTGTAGCCCACTGTCCAAAGTCTACCTTCGCGTAAGACGCAGATTTTCTTGCGGTAAACCTTCTTGAAACTTGATTTAGTTTTCCGGTTACGCTCCTCGTCACTGACAAGCTGGTCGATTACTTCAATCAGGTTTGAGTCTATGAGAAATGGCTTGCCATTGTGTTCGCCAAGGCAGATTGGCAGAAGACCCTTCGCATATGATTCGGCCTGGCGGAACAGCTCTTTTTTTCCTGGTTCGAACAGTACGCGAGTTTCGCCACCATGCCCATCATTATCAGCTGTACCTATGCTCAGCCCGTCGAAGAGGACAGTAGCGTTAAAGCAGACTGTTTCCTGGCTCATGCCAGTATAGATTTTGAGGCCTTTCAATTTGATTCTTGTCTGAGTGTTCATTGTGTGTTCCCCGCTTTCTAATTGTGATTCTATTTTCAATCACCTTGAGCAGGTGACGAAGTGATACGGAGAAATAATTGTTGGGTCGCCTGATAGCCGGGCTGGTGGCAGCCGCAACCCTTAGTCAGTACTTCGGGATCGTAGTTCCGAAAAGCCACAACAGTCTCCACAGCGTTTTGGGGGTGTTAACCCCCATACGCTTTGAGACTTTGCCCTAGCGGGCCGCGAATTCGCCTAATCGCCCCGTGAGGGCTCTATTCGAATTTACATGCCGTGCCTGCTTCGCTTGAGAGCGAAGCTTTTGGACGGCGATTGCCCGCGTGGCGGGCAGACATTTTTACGTGCGCATTGCGCACGATTTTCTTCGGTTACATTACAGGGCTGGCTGGGGATTGGCTTATTGCAATATTCTACAACGAAGCTGGGAACGGCTGGCTGGAACGCGAAGATTTAAATCATACTCTATATCGACTGATATCAACGACGGTATCAGCGGGGTCTGTTGCCAGCTTACAGGTCACTTGACCTTCCTGATCCAGCATCAGTGTCGCGGTTAACGGTTCATTTTGAGCATCGATTACAGTGACATTCACGCGTAACCGTGTTGGAAGCATCATCAGAATTCGCGTAGGGCTCTCTGATAATGACACGTTTCTGGCTTGCAGAACCGCTAAAACACTCTTCATTAACTCTGCTTGGTCGATCATATAGTCACATGCCACTGGATGTATTGGGATGAAATCGTGCCTACCGCAGGGCTACACGAAAGATATAAATCAGTATGACATGCGGGCCGGACTCAAACCATCAATTACTGGAACCAGTCCGAAGATAGCGCTCTGGTTTTTATGCTGTTGAATTTACATAGTTGTTATTTAGTGAATTATTCGTACCTTATCATTCACTGATATCACTTAAATTCAAAGTGAACAGGAGAGGATTGGATTAAAAGTCCATAAAATGTGAATTAAAAGTGCGCTAGGAAATGCGATAAACTGATTGATTTGTTTTGATATGGTTTTTATGTGAATTATCGGTGAGTTACTTGTGTGCTACTTATCTCCATGCTGCTATGCCTTTCCAATAAATAGATTGGATAGGGCAGGGAGATGGAAGAGGGGAGAGGGCTTACTCCGCAGGTGATTTCACTTTAAATTCAAGCCATCTTGCCCCGAGCCTGTTTTTATCCAGATTGTAGAACAACGGTTTTATACAGACCCCTTCATACTCAGGGAACTCTATACCGCTGGCGAAGTGAATCTGTAGTGTATCAGGATCAATACCCATCATGTTTGTGTCAAACAGCCTGTGGAATGTTGGTGATAGCAAAATGCCGTTACTGGCGTTATAGCAGCCTGCTACGGATGTTGGTTCAATATGTGCTGCCTCCAGCACACCGTTGAGGTGTTTGCCCGATACCGCGCACAGGCTTCCGAAATTCTTATCCACCAACTCACGGAACTGAGACTGGACATGCACATCGCGAACGCTAACCTCTCGGCGGAAGCTCGGGGAGCGCATACGGATATCTGCATGGGGGAGGTGACCGCGTGGTAATGGCAATACAGCCGGTTGCTCATCCATTACTGGATTCTGCTCCTCGCAGTAGGTGTCCACGGACTCAATCAAACGGGATGTGTCATTACCAAATCGGCGAGTGAACCAGAGCCTGAAGTGAGCCAACCGTGATGCCGGAATTTTGTTACGTGCGTACTCCTGAGCATTCTCCTTTTCGATTTCAGTATTTAGTAAAGCCAGACGGGCCTGAGAAGCACGAATTTCTTCCTGGACTCTGAGATATCCTGCCAGTAGACAAACTTTGGATTCCTGATGTTCAGGCCGTCGCGGATAACCAGATCCTGTTTCAACCACGCCAAAGGCTTTGTACCGGAACATTCGGGGAAAAAGCGTTAATGCCACCCGGTTGTTACGACGAACGAGGGAACGAATCAGATTGGTTATCTTCCTCATGTTCTGAATAGTGCGGGGAGAAAAGAACGCGGCGTATTACCTCTGCTCTATCTATTCCCGACATTATCCCTCTGCGAATGACACCACGGAGGTGAGCATTATGTCTTGCCCCGCTTACTAGGCCGAACTCACGGGACAAACTGACATACTCTTTCAGGAGGTGATGCTTAGGGTCGGTAAACGCCTCTGGAGGAATCACCTGATATGCAACTGACGAAAGTATACGGAAAGTCAGTTCAGATGCTGTCCAGCCCTCACGCCGAAGCCGAATAATTGTTATAACGAGATCATCGATACCAGGCATATCCGGTTCGATATATAGGGACATCAGAGTGTCGTTCATTCCGGGAGGAAGGCTAGCAGAGTGTGACGGGTTGCTCATAGGGTAAGGTACTGATCGGACGTAGAAGAAGCGCTTATGTTACGGAATTCGCTCTGGTGGGTTTTAGCTCCAGTGGCGAACGCTGGAACTACGGGTAAAAAAATCCCCGGTTTACCGGGGAAGTTAACAACTACCTCCAGAAGGGTTGGAGGCAAAGCCGGTTGGGCGACCGGCCACAGGGAATGCTACGGCTTAATGCCGAGTACTACACCGCCATAGACCAGGTACATCACGATGGCGAACAGCATGAAGAAATGGGTTACCGGGTGCGCCAGCGCGGCTGCTGCCGCATTGCTTGCGCTGAGCTTCAGTGAGCCAAAAGAGTGATTACGAACAGCTTGTGCTTTCATGGGTCGCTCCTGATAACGGGTTACATGTTGTGGCTTCTGTATCCAGTATCTGGTGAGTGACTCAGGTGACGAAGAAAACCAGGGCATAAAAAGCCCTGTATTTTCAGAAAGATAATATCGGTTTCGTTTTGTGTTGTGCTTGCTATTCCGGGCATAAAAAAACCGCCTGGTGAACCAGACGGCTTTGGGATAAACAGGCTTTACACAGACAGGTCAGTGGATCATTTAAGTCACTTAACCCCCTTAATCGCCAGTGTATTGCCACCAGCAGTACGTGGTCTAACGCTTAAATATCGTAGCGACCTTCTTTGATTTGCTGGAGCTGTTCAGCCAGCACCTTCGCCAGTGGTTCGGCTTCTTCTTCATCATCAAGATTGTCGATGAGCGTCAGATTCGACTCACCCGCACGGCGGGCATAAACCCCATACGCTCGCTGGCCGGAGATATCGGTGACCGAAGTCTGAGAGTGATCGCAGATGATATTGCCGTGACGGTCTACCGGCCCGAAGCTGATGGCTTCATAATCCGCATCGTGGCCCAATGGTAAATCGCGCAAAACAAACAGGCGTAATGGGAGAACGTCGTACTCAGCACCACATTTTGCTGCCACATCCAGATCGTTAATTTCACGGAGAAAATCTTTCGCTACCACCGAGTCAGAATGCATCCGGTAAATGGTCGATGCGGCCCAGATTGCACCAGCATAAAATTGTGATTCTTCTTTTGTCATTTAGCACCTGCTCTTATTGTCATGGGTATGCCGGTCGAACGGTATCCCCGTGCAGACCGTCAGTAAACGGTTATTTCCTTTGCGCAGCAGTCGCATTGGTATTCGTTGATACCACCAGTTGCGACCCAGTTTATTGCGCCGCAGCGGCAACTCAACAGCTGGCGCATACCAGGAGCAAGTGCCCGCTCTGAAAACGACTCAACCGGGACTTCGCCCGGGTAGTAGTAACCTTTTATCAGCTTGCTGCGTGAATGCCCGTCAGTGTCGGTGTAATGCAGATACACCTTCCGGGTATAAATCATACCCGAGTCAGTGCCGAACTGCGTTTTCAGAAGCATACATATCCTCCAGACGCTGAATACATTGTTGTGCGGCCTTATCAAGTAGTTCAGCCGTGGGTTCATCATAGATGCCACGTACCAGCAGACCAAATATTTCCGGGTCTACAGACAAATCGTACATGCATACGCGAACGCCAAGCGCTGTACGTAGCGCATAGACATGGCGGTTAGGCTTTCCGCCGATACCGGTGACTGACGCGACATTTTCAAAATTACCAGGGTTAACCAGGTTAATCACGGGGCACGATATACACTCAGGGATCCGCTTCAGAGCCACAGCATCCAGATACAGGCTGTGGCCCACTTTCAGGTTTTTTGGCAACGCTTGCAACGGCATGGCTTCGAGGGCCAGATTTTCTTCAAGATGCAGGTTATCCGGCAAAGTGGTAATACGGGTGTTTGACAGCATCATACTGCCAGCTACTTTCAGCGTATCCGGCAGATAGGCGATATCAGTACACATGATGTCCAGAACGCGGCCCACCGTCAGATTTTCCGGCAGATACTTAAGACGTGAAGAATTCGCCATGAGCGTACCGGTAATGGTCAGGTTGTCAGGGAGAGATTCCAGCTCAGAGTAGCTGATAAACAGATTGCGGGCCACCAGCCCGGCAGGGATGCTATGAATGCCCGACAGAATGGTCAGGGTGTTCGTCACGGTCAGATTCGCGGGAATATAGTCGCAGGGAATTGCCGGATCTTCTGGCTCAAGCGTAAACCCGACACGAAGATCGCCTTCAACGATGATTCGTCCGTCCTGAAGGGTAAAGGCCACACCATTCGCTGCCAGTTTATCAATGAAGTCTGTCATATCGGTTTCCTTTTAATGGCCCGACGAGCCGGGCCGGAGGTTCAGAGTTTGCTGACAAAGTTCTGCTGCGTGAACAGGTACATATCGTCCTGCTCATTGAACATGCACAGATTTTCGAGGATGCGCTTTTCAATCCAGACGACCGGCTTTTCACGCATATCCTTCGCGAGCGAAAAGGTGTTTCGCAGCCGGGTAATGCGGTGCTGATCATTGATTGCCTGGTGAATTGCGGCCTTTGACGCTGCCGCCTGCTTTTTTACGTTGTTGCGGGCACACCATAATTCGCCACTAGCGGCTGATGCCCGCGCTGCTGGCTGACGTGAGGAGTCCAGTTGGTCATAACGTAAGAGATTCGGCATGATGCCCCCTGTCATAGTTTTGTCGTTATTGACCTATTATCTGGCAGGTGGGGCTGGTGACGAAGGGCGCTGAGGTTGTCTGATGGTTAAAAGATTGCCGTTAGTGTTCCATATGGTATAATTGAATTACCAAATGGGAGGGCTAGTTATGACGATGAAAGTTTTTTCTCCAGACGTTACCAAAACGAATCAGCACTGCTTATGGCAGGTTGCTGGGCTGGATAATGACGGTATCGCGCTGATGGATAAAATCAATCACGGTCTCGATGGCACAGTAGCTAAGCACATTTCTGAATGGGCTAACATCACGCCGTCTGAGCTGCGCAAAATGTCGGGTATACCTAATACGACGTTTAATCGTAGCATCAAAGACCGTTTCACTGCCGATCAGAGCGAACGTCTGGTGCGCATTATCCGCGTAATTGAACGCGCTGTAGAGCTGTTTGAAGGTGACAAAGAAGCGGCGCACAAATGGCTGA
Source organism: Citrobacter sp. W9 (assembly GCF_026719375.1). NCBI lineage: Bacteria > Pseudomonadati > Pseudomonadota > Gammaproteobacteria > Enterobacterales > Enterobacteriaceae > Citrobacter > Citrobacter sp. W9. The sequence goes on from NZ_JAPPTE010000022.1 coordinate 42,635, forward strand.
ACGAAGCGAACCGTGGTCTGAGCTGGAAATCACCGGCAGAGCTTGTTTCTTCTGAGACAGGTGCGCTTGAAGTGATGCGCCTGATTACGCGTATTGAGCACGGGGTATACTCGTGATCCTTTACCGACTGACCAAGACCCGTTATCTGATGACTGCGTGGTCTGGTCTGGGTGCGAAAGAAACGGGGGGCCGCTGGAACAGCGTAGGCACTGCAATGGTCTACCTGTCTGAAACGGCCAGCCTTACCATGCTTGAAACGCTGGTACACATTCACGCGCCGCAGTTACTGGACGACTTTACACTGCTGAGTCTTGATGTACCGGATGATCAGATCCAGACCTTCGACATGAGCCGTCTCCCTGATAACTGGGCGAGTGAGGATGCTCCTGCTGAGCTGGCGCTCTACGGTGATAACTGGGCTGAAAGCGGTTCTTCTATCGCGCTGCGTATTCCAAGTGCGTTGTCTCCGGTTGAATTTAACTACTTGCTGAATCCGGCACACCCTGAACTCTTTGACCTGATGGCTACGGTTAAGAAAATTCCGTTCCGGTTTGATTCCCGCCTGAAATAACACACAGGCAACTCCCCGGCATTGACGAACTGAGGTGTCTCTGATGATTCAGAAAGCGAAAGTCGCTAAAGCGTTTATCTCTGTAATTGCCTTGTTCGCCTTTGTCTACTGGGGACTTGATCCCGATTCAATTTGTCAGGCAGTTGGTGACGCATCTCAAACCTGCGGTTACTCCGGCAAGAATGGCGATGCGAGTCTGGTTGGTTCCGTGTTTGCTCTGATGCTGACGGTGTTGGCGGGTGCGATGCTTTGGGCGTGGGTCAGGAAAGGCTAATCAGAACTCTTGCAACTCCCTCCGTGATGCCGGGTGACGCTCCTCACTGAGCGCCACCAGTCAGTCATTACAAACGGGTTGATGATTCAATCGCGGGCGGAAGGCTACTATTCAGCGCGTCGAACCCGCCAAATGCCCGGCCCTCTTTTGTCAGCACCAGATGCATCGGCGTTTCGTTGATATTACGGGCGATGTAATCGTTGATGAATGCCCGCGCCTGATCGGCATTTTTAACCTCTGCTGTTTCCGGCATGGAGTTATGGGAACGATTAAAGACGACAGAGACATAATTCCCTTCAATTCTTACCGGGCGAGTCGATACGGTGAGTTTCATGGTCATTTTCCTGTAGTGAGTGTTGTGTGTATTGGTGTTCTGCCACTATCTACTGCAACGTTGCGGCCACAGGGCGAAGAATTGCTATCGCCTTTGATAACGCCTGCCGCTCACCACCATCAAGGATTCTGACTGCTTCTACGCAAGCCGCTTCTGCTGTATCAGCACGTTCTACCAACGTCCTGACGGTATTTTCATATGATCCGCAATCAGGCTCCTGATTGCTGTCTTCGCTCAGCGTGTTCCATGACTCAGTGAGGTTAACTGCAACAGCGACCAATTGGTCAGTGCTGATATCACCTTTTACGCAACGGCAGGCCACTTCAGCGCCCAGACGTTCAGCAATGTCGTAGTACCAGACTCCCGGTTCTTCAGATGCCTGATACGCAGGTTCGCAGGCTTTACAGATCTGCTCTGCGGCATCCAACATCCAGTGAGCACATTCAATTTCGCCACCAGCCAGCGTTTCACAGATCATTGTCTGTACGCTGTCACAGTTGAAGGTGAGGGGGATAGGATTAGCCACTGATAATGCGGTCAGACGGGAGACTTCATGCTGGAAGCCCTGAAACATGAACATGGCGCAGATAGCTGGATTTAACATGGTAGACCCCTGTAGTTATGTGTGTTGTTCGTTTTGTTTACATAACCAGTTAACCACGCTCCCCGCAGGTGACGAAGGCTTTCGGGGCAGAAAATTCACAAAAAAAACCGACCATTAAGGCCGGTTATGATCTGGAGTATATGGGGCTGAAAACCGCGTTATGCCTTCACTTTCGCCATAAACAGCTGCATGGTTTCTTCAGCAAGCGGAGTGCCAACCTGCTCAAGAACATACTCCGCGACATGCGGGGTGAGAATGAAGTCGATAAACTCCGGCAAGGACATGCTGTTCAGGCTCGGTAGCTGTCTGGACAGTGCATTCTGGTAATTTTCCACTTCACCCAGTTTGCGCTCGGGCCAGCCCACCAGCTCAGGGTGCTTTTCCTTAAGTGCGAGGCCGCGCTCCGGGAAACTGTTACTGATGGGGTGTCTGGCGAGGGTGGGGATCAGGAGATTCGCCAGAAAATCCACTTTCTCGTAATCAAGACAGACAGAATTCATATAGGTTTACCTCTTGCCACTGGCTATGATGTTCGCTTGCTATCTGGAAAACTCTACCAAAGCGGCTGGCGATATCTCATTGAAAACGCCAGCAGAATGCGGTCATTTCCAGCAGGAGTTACCCCATCTGATAACTGTCATAAGATGCCCCGCAGGCTTCCACCAGCGCATCCAGATCACCGGTAAACTCTCTGGCCCGCTTCATCAATGCACGGTGTAATTCCGCTGGTGGAATGTCATCGCTACTCTTCGCCGGGTATTCAACACTGAACGCGATGGTAAACGCATGGCTATACCACGGCCCGGCATTCTGGTTTTCAAAGCGGGCCATCAGCTGGCTTTCGGTTGTATCGGTAGCAAATGTATCGAGGTGGACGACATCGACCGGCACGTTGAGTGCCCCGGCAGTGGTTGATGCCAGCTGCCGGGCTTCGTCTCCTCGCTCTGGTGGTGCGCAGTAGAGACATTTCCCGTTCAGTACCACCAGCGTCTGACCGTAGGTCGTACTGACGATACTCACGGTGTTAGCCGGTTGCGGGTGTGTGGTTGCAGTGTGCTGCATGGTGTTCTCCATTAGGTCACTCACATGGCAACCAGCTTACCCGGCACAATTCAGCTGACGAAATCAGGACGGACTGGTGTATATCGTTCGCAAAATAAAGATATTTTTTATCATCAGCACCGGTAGTTACGGGGCAAATTGCAGGTATCCGGTACAATGGTGATATGAAGGGCATTACATGCAGAATCGTGTGGCCCGGCAGACGGATACCGAATATCAGCAGAAGGAACCAGGACAATGCAGGAACTCGACTTTGACCATATCCAGATAAACCTGAACCCGCGAGCGTGTGCTGTCACACCTATCCCGGAAGACCTGAAAAGGGAGCTGGCTTATCTGGGCGCTATCGCAGAGAGAAAGAAATTCGCGGCAAGCCTGATTGTTAATCTCTACAACCCGGACGTTTGCGGGGCGAATATGTACAAACTCACGGCCTATTGCCGTAACGAGTCATGCGATACCCTTCGCGATGGCATGATGACCCTGATACAGCTTTGTGCATACATGGAGTCACATGAGATCTATGGCGAGACGTTTGTCAAAAAGCTGATTAAACAATGGGAGTTTCGTAAGTAGTCTGCTGCTTCAAAATACCTTTCTGACAGGGCGCTATGTGCGCCCTTTTATTTTAAAAAAACGGGAAGGTCTTGCCCGGGTATTACCTGCTATTTTCAACTACCAAACCACAACGGCAGAAGAAAATTGACCAGTCGAAGCAATTCGACCAGGAGTTCGACATACAGGAAATGGAAGTCTTTCATAACAGTCTCTTCATATAATTGGCTCGACAAAATCGTTGCATCACGACGATCGCAGGTGTGAGGTTTGTTTTCTTCGTGGGGGTTGTCAGCTATCACGACATTGAGGCAGGCAAGCGCAGGTGTCACAGTTTCGGGTATATTTTATGCTGGTGGGGTGACCACCAGCTGCGGGTATAGTTACTTAATGGTTTTCAGGAGGGTGAACTTGGTTTTGCACCGGGTGCATTGCGCTTTCAGAGACCCGGAGCGCACCTGTTTCAGTTTCCCGGCGCACTGGGTACAGGCTACGTCCTTCACACGTTGTGCCATTCGCTCATCCACAGCGAGTGTTTTGGTCGGGTTATGCTTACGCTTGGGAGCCTTCAAAAGCCCCAGCGCCCGCAACGTGGCTTTGTACTCCCGGGTGATCCATTGACCGTCGCGCTCATAGTGCAGGCCATCCCCCATCATATCGCCAAGCTGTATCAGCCGCTGATGCAGCACTTTTTCTTCTTCAGGACTCATATACCGTGCTCTCTTTAAATTATTGAGACGGAACCGAGCCGATTGATACCTCATATGAGGCCACCAGCGTCTTTACTGGCGTTTCAACGAAGCTGACGCTCTGCTGAGTAGAGTCGAATGAGAATCGCGTCCAGCGCCCCACAGAGCGCGATCCTGAAGCTTTCGCTATGACCGTCCCGTTCGCGCATCTCCAGAAGGGCATCCAGCTCGTTATCGTCAATCGGCAGTGGCCCGGAACAGAAGGTTTTCACCATGTCAGAGGTGTCAGGGTTTATACCTGCAATGCGCAGGATATCGGGAACCTCAGACCGGTAGATCACCGGTCGGCCTGATGGCGGTGTCCACGTTATCGGCTCTATCTTCAGTTGCGGTAAGCCAGCACCGGCGAGGGCGTTATTCAGATCGTCTATAAGCACGACATCCGCTCCTGAAGGAGGATGTACGCCGAGGGCCGCAGGGATTTCGACAGAGATATTGTGCATGGCGTTTACCTCAGTGAAGGACGTGATTAACCAGCGACGGGGGGATATCGAGTGACCCGACACTCCAGCCATTGGCAGTTGTCGCAATAAGATCTGGCCGGAACCCACCCCAACCCGTCACACGGCCCGAATCGTTGACCACCACCACCAGCGGCGCACCGGTATTTTGTGTCAGGCGAACGAGATCTGCGTTGTCCACCAGCGGGATCTCATTCACGTCCACCCCAGCCAGAGAAAAGCGGGTAAGCGTCATGCGACATTTCGGACAATCAGGGGCAGTAAACACAGTAATTTTCATTGGGATAGCCTGGTGTATACGGGATATATTCATTATCCCAGCTTTCCGCTTCTGACGAAGCGTTGCGCGGGTAATCAGAGCGTAAGCAGGTAAGATATTGTTGGGGCCATCCTGCAACATCAGTTGCGCCAGTTGCCTGGCTATTCGTCGCTCTCTCCATTAGAGAAAATAAACCAAATAAGCAGAACGCCTCCGACCCACATTCCAACAAAGAGGCAAATACCGATCAGGTCATAGACGTATTGTGGGATTTCATTCATAACGCATCCTCATTAATAATTTGTATTCAGCCTTAAACCGGTCATTTCATTAACCGAATCCGGTCTATCAAAGCGCTACCCTGCGTTGCATTCAGCCCCTCGTGCCGGTGAGTCAGGAACAGGGCAGGGCAGTCAGTTGGAAAGAGTCGAGCGGTATCGTCCACGAAGGTGTAATGCTGTAGGCCGAACCGTTTAACGACCGCCATGCATTCGTGATAACGCACGTGGTTATTCACCAGCCCATCCAGATCGGGATTGAGTCCAGCAATCCGATCGCGTATACCCGCAGGGAAATGACTCAGCACCATCTCCCGGGGTACGCCGGTACGCCAGTTTGTGGAAAGGATAATTCCCGTCTGCGGGCATTGCGTCAGCACGTGATCCAGCACAGGCATAAACTCCAGTGACCCGTTTTCCGCCCGGTGGAGTACACCGTCGATGTCCAGGAAAATCCAGTGACGACGGGCATCTATTTCCAGCCAGAACTCGCCCGCAGAGCGCCGGGTCGACATACAATCTATATCGTCCTGACAGGTAAACCTGACTAACCACTTCTGTAATAATCGGAACATAGAGGCCTCTCGCGGTAGTTGACTATATGCAGAACCGGCAACCATCAAAATCATACGGATTCTGTTGCCATGAAATACGGCCACACCCGGGGCAATTCCAGCGAGTCAGCCCCTTTGACTGTCGGCGATTTTGGCGTTTCAGCCAGGCAGGCATCAGCAGACCGGCCCCCTGCGTCATTTTACGGCGGTCTATCCGCTCAACACTGAAGGTAGGGCGCTTTGCAGCGTCAGGGATGTGATGGGGTAACCAGACGACATCAGGTCTATCTGCCTGTGGTGAGTCAAAAACTCTGGCAAGGGAAAAATCCGTGGTAGTACCCGCATCAGCCAGCCAGAACAGATCGTTTCCGTCCCATTGGCCATTAACGAAGCCGACATATTTGGTGGCGCTTTCGGAGAGAATGGTTTTTCCCGGTACAAACTGATGATCAACATGAAACACGAGATGGCGGTCGACTGCATCGGCATCAACCGGCAGGTCAAACTCCCGTCCCGTATTCCATGCGCGTTGTGCTTCCTCGCGGGTGTAAACCCGGGCATTACGCTGATCGGTGCTGTAACCTCTGCCGTGATGGCTATGAAAAGCGGTATTGCTACCAACGGTGTCACGCAAGCTGACCAGATAAAAACGGTCTTTCATGAAACACTCCAGAGGATGATGGCAGGAAAATAGCCCGGCGCGGCGGATACCGACACCGGGGAGGAGGGGTTAGCTTTCGATTTTGCTGACGTTTACGGTGTCATCGTCGTTACGCTTTACACCCAGCATGGTATCGCCATCGACTTCGATAATGCCGTCAAAGTAGTCGGTCATTTCGTCATAGCTGACTTCATCAAGGTCATCCAGCCGGTAGGAAGAGCCATCCGGCAGAACAAACTGACCATCCAGCGTGGCAAGGTCATACGCCAGCGGGGTAACCGTGAAGTAATACTCATCGGTGAACCAGACCGCGCCAACCACCAGTGGGTGAGAAATGTGGAATTCGACGGTGTTATAGCCCTGCGCTGCGATTGCATCCAGCAAATCAATGAAGCCGGGCATCGTATCGCCATCCCAGCCATCAGCCGATAAGGAAGGCTTGAGGTTATCCCAGTCGCTCAGACTGAAAAACACTGTGCCCTCACCGTCATCGCTGATATGGGATGAAATGTACGTCGCGCTTGCTTTTGAAGCCATTGCAAACAGGAAGTCCTCATCGAGCACGTGTTTGAGGGAGGTTTTAAAAACCTTGTCAGTGCCTGCTGCCGGGATAATCGCTAACATGAAACACCTCAGTGGTTGTGTTGGTCTGTTTTTATTATCGAACGACTGAGTCTGCTGACGAAGGAAAAAAGGGGACAAAAAGAGGCTGTTTTCTCAATAAAATCAGAAAGATTGTGACGGCCCGAATTCAGATGAAACGGGCGCAGACGGGGGGTTATTTGCTGGCGGATTCGGCTTCGTAAATGACTTCGTCGGCCCAGTCTCGATCAAATCCCGGCATCACCGGTAATGCTGCAACGACATCGGTAGGGAGGGCATCAATATAATCGCGCATGGCTTTTGCCACTTCCAGCAGTTCATTTTGCTTCATCATTTTCTCGCTCATTATCTCTGTCAGAAACCATCCAGCAGGAAGTCCACCGCACTTTTGATAGTGTGCCGGAACGGAGATGCGTCCATGACCGCCTGACCGAGCTGCTTCACGCGGACTGAAGCCATTTCATGCGTCATCAGGATAACGTCATTCCCTTCCACCTGTATGACCGGAGTTAATCGCGCAACCGGGGCCGAGGCTCCTTTTTTAAGCCGATGAAGGGGGATCACCAGGCGGGTATTTAACTCGCCAATGATGTCGCTCTGTATATCCAGCAGGTAAGGGTATGCCTGGCTGTTGCCGGGATTGCGGTAAACGGTATATTGCATTATCAGAACGTCCTGTATTCGTCAGACAGTAACCCATGCTCTTCAGTGATGCGGTTCAACTCCTGAATACCAGCACGATTCTGTCGTTTCCATTCTTCCGCTGCACTGGCCTTCAGTTTGCTCTGAAGCGCTTCTGCCAGCGTGGCGGACAAGTTAATCCCAGCGTCTTTTGCCTGCTGTACGAGCATTGGCTCAAGGGTGACACTGACGGTTTTTTTCTGGCGAGCAGCTGTAGCCTGCATGTGTCCTCCAATAAAAAAGCACGTGTCGATTACACGTGCTTTAAGTATGCGCCCATTTTATCCCACCAGCAAATTTGTTTGCCTCCGAGAGAGTCTACTGCGTCAGTTCAGCAGGTCAGATGGCCTAGACCGCAGAGGCTACGTTTTTCCAATCATGATAAGCAACACACGCCTGTTTGGCAGGTTGGCTGCAACTTTAGCTGCTTTATCAATGCTTTGTGCTGTATACACTACCCCTCTTTCTTTCAGGTTCTCCGCGTTCTGACGCAGCGTTTCCTCTGAAAAGCTGGACGACTCATCAATGCCAACTGGGCCGGGCTTTGCACCGCGCAAACTGAATGGCACAGGGCCATGCCAATCATTCTTTACCAGTAACAGTCGGGCATCAATGATCCGTCCTGGTAGCGTTCTTTCGATGAGGTAACTTTTTCCGGTTCCAGTGCTGCCAATCAGGCAAACGGTGTAACCGAAACGCAATGCCCATCGAATGATTAGAGCCCAATACCGCGCCCGGAACGCGGAAATGACAGGCATTTCACCTGGTCTAAATACCGCTGCGAAAAGACATGAATAGCTATATTTCTCAGCGTTACAATCTTTCATAAAACTTTATCCAGTGATGTGTTTTTGGGGAATTTTCTGCCCGCCCAGCAGGTAGCTGGTGTATCTGAAGTACATAACATCTTGTAGTTGCCTCTGACTATCTCTCTGGATATAGACTTATCAAATTCATTTCTATCCATATCAAATAGCCAGTAGAACCCATCAGCATAGATAATTGTGGTTCGATTGGGATCCGAAGCTACGACGCGAGCATCCGTAATCAAATTCTCCTCATAGCGCAAAGGCGAAGCGGAGAAAAAGAATATTATTAATACGAACCAACTCCCTATGAAACACGGTAAAACATGTTTTTTGCAATCCTTTAAACCATCTTTGTTGCCTTTCATTTTGTAGTCATAAAGACCAAGCAAAAAAAGTAAGAAAGAAAAAGCAAACCCCAGAAAAACGTGAGTATAAAACTGATGGATGCCGTCACTCCATGTAATACTGATACTTCCAGCATTTGTTCTTTTTGTTGTTATTTCTAATACGGAAATGAAAATGGCTGTTAACTGACTAAAACAAAATATTTTTATGCTTAATTCAGACTTAAACGCTTTGTTATATACTAATACAATCACAAAAAGTATTACGATTACAAAAGCTGTAATCATAAACTCACTCATCATCATGAGCACACTGTTATTAATACTGTAATTTATGTTCATCATCACTCCTTAATTTCACAACTTTTCATCATTTTATTTGAGAATTGACAGGCTTATCGAGTAGGGGGTTTAGCGTCCTTGAATATGTTCGCTCGTGTGGCGCTCACTAGACACCAGATAACAGAAGAAAGCAGAGCAAGCATTGCGTAAACCATTCGGAAGTTTGAATCCCACTTCGCGGTTACTATTGATTCATCGACCGCCTCGCGAACGCAGGGAGATTCGATAAGTGTCGGGGGAGTCGTGGATTGTGGCTCTTCGGTACATACCATTAGTTTGCCGACCGGAGCACCATCAATGACAGCCCTGGCTGCACTAACCAGATGCGCTGAAGGTGAACCTGAATAGTTCATGCAGATGAACGTGATAAATAAAGCAATCGCCGGGCCGGAGACCAGAGTGAAGAATGCGAAGCTGCGGCAGGCCGTAGTATGGCGATGCAAATTAGCGAGAAATGTCATCATGATTTGTCACTCTGGGTTTTAGTCGTATCCGACTCGGTGTCACATCGCTGGAAAGCTACTTGAGGAGGAATTTGATCAACCCCGGTAAAGCAATATTTCAGGGATAGTTGCTTTTTTCCCTCATCCAGTCCAACAAAAAAGATATCGACCGGATCTTCATGAAGTAGCTCTTTTGAGAGCCGGTTGTAGGCCATCCAGCTCCCAACCATATCGACCATTGGCTTAAATTTATCAGTTGCGTTATCTGTAGGTTTAAATGGAATTACACGGAAAACATTCCATCGTGAGCAACGAACCAGCAATTGAGCATCACTCTGAAAGACGTCCAGATCAGTGTTATTTGTCAGGACTTTACACAGCGACTTGAGATCGTTACCCCTGACCTCCAGTTGGCTGAAGCTTCTATAATACTTTTCACATCCAGTTAAGTGCTGAGCGTAGCACTGCTTCAACAGTGTTGTGTCGTTACTGGCCTGCAATTGAGTATCTTTCGCCACATAGGCATCACTGATAAGAAAATCGGGATAGAGGTGTCCCTCCCATAGCAGTTTCTCGGCGATAGCGCCCCCCAGCACCACCACCAATAAGATAAAAAAAATTGGGAACGTCTTACCCAGAGGTATTTTCATAAATCTCACCAGTCGTTAATTTGAGGTAAATTTGCTTTCCAGATTCAGAATGCATTTTTCATGTGCATACATGACGGCGGAATCATGGCCGTAATAGAGTTCGCCATTTTCACGCTGCCACTCACGCGCTTTTCGGGTACGGAATGCTTCTGACATATGTTTTCCACACAACTCACATGGCCCGAAAAAGTCGCTGCTGCGGCCTGTTGATTTTGTGAGTCTGACGATATTGCCTGTAGGTCTACCCATACTGCCCCCTGTGCTGCTGGCATTGACCGGCTGTCTGCCGTGCTAAATGAGTGGTTATTTATCCGCGTCATCATCGGATTCTTTCGGCACGAGTTTTGTATAGCTAAATGTCATATCAGAGGGACGGATCCCATAGCGCCACGGCTTTCTGCGGTAGTTAACTGCCTCGCTTACCATCCAGCAGATAAGAGCGATACCCGCCACTATCAGGTAGCCTTTGAGCAACAGCGAGTCCCATTGTTTAATGGCATCATCGGCATTCACCACGTGTCGCTGGCATTCTGAGGAGCGGAACGCGGCAAACACTGCTTTCTCTTCAGGGCAAACCATGACCGAGGTGCTGGTGGCATTTCCAACCAGACTACGGGCCTGATCGAGGAAGACCTTGGATGGTGAACTGGTAAGAACTGTGCAGAACAGAATGAGCAGTAACGCAACTGCCGGAGCAGTGACAAACGAGAAAATGAATGCCTGCCCGGATTTCCATAAAACGTCGCTGATGTAAAATTTCATGTCGGTGTTTCCTCTTATCGGTATTCAGGCCCAGAGCAGCCCGGGGCTTAATTTATGCTGACTGGAGTCCGCCAGATTGTTTCTCTTCAGCGCGGGTATTCCAGCGCGTCACAGCGGCTTGTTCGGAGTCCTGAAACGCCACCGTGGCCTCACAGGAATTGCAGCAGGCGCGAAAATTATTCGAAATCTCCCGAACCCGGATAGATGAACAACCGCAGAAAGGGCAGGGCTTGACGTTATCGTGTCTCATCGTATTTCCTCGCTGGTGGGCTTTATCCACCGAAGCTATTGAGCCGAATTTCAGGTTCATCACCGAGCTCGTACATGTGTCCCATTTCGTTCATGATGGTGCTACTGCCATTGAACCAGGTAACCATGCATCGCCAGTGCTGACTGCCGTTTTCACCCCAGCGGCTCACGCCCGCAGCATCCATTTCGTCTTCAGTGATAAAGAAATCCGCGCCCGGCAGTTTCTCGGCATCAAGGCAGATCTCAGGCTCAACGACGAAGCAGATACCGTTGCTGTTCATGACGTACATACGCCGCTCAAGGGTTTCAGTACTGACAATGACCTGCTTATCAGAAGTAAGGTGTGATTTAGTGACTTCCATGCGAATCAGGTTCTTTGCATTAGCCTGTCCACTCGCAAAAACCATTGACGCATTGCGAACCATTAACTCAGCAGCTTCTTCACCGAAGCTACGAAGGCCCATCAGTGCAAGCAACTCACTACATTCGGCTTTACCGAGGTTGCCAGTAGTCAGATTAACCACGCCTTGTAGAGTGCTCAGTTCAACCGGTTGTGACCGGAGGATGTCGCGAAGCAGTGTATTACCCGCCGTGCCCGGGTCGCTCCAACTGGAGGATTCGGGACGCTGATTTTCAAGAAATAGGGCGCTTTGCAGTAAAGCCGCTGGTGGCTTTCCGGCAAAACTCAGTTTTACTCTGACCGAATCGAATGGGTGCATGACGGCGGTTTCTCCATAATATCGTGAAGCTAAAAACTGTTTTAATCCTATTATCCCACCGGTCGACAATTGACGAAGTAATCGGGTATGAAATGGACACCCCTTCGATAATTCACATATAGCGAAGCCTTTACGCCTTTGTCTTATCCGCAGGCTGGGGAATGCAATAACTTAAGATGGTGATAGTTTCCCCACGCTTTGCTTTAGGCGCGGCACTCTGGCATTCATCATAGGTTTTGTAGTCAGGTATTTTCTGAGAGGTGACACCACTTGGATTAAGACCACTTGAATAAAGCCCAATCACGAGAACTAAAGTAAACATGTTATTACTCCAGAATGTATTGATGGAAAGTAAGTGAGAATGCCATTATCCATTTCTCCTAAAATCCCGAAAAAACTTTTCAAGAAAGGTACTTTTCGGTTACTTCAGCGTAAGCATACTTAGATCGCAAAATGAGTGAATAAATAACTTTGCTCTGCAATTGTTTTTGCTGAACTTCAAATTAATCAGTCATCGATTTCATCAGGCAAGTGAAAAGCTGAGACGTAAAGCTTGCCATCATGAAAATCCAAACCATCTTGGCAGTGATAATCGGAAATTCGAGAGTGCCAATATAATAAATAATAATTATCAATCCCCCCAAGGCCAGACATCCAAGGAGACCTGCTGCTGCCTTTAGGAAATCACTGCCTTCAGGATTCTGGAATGTGAATCCAGTTATAATCAGCGAGGAAAAACAAGCGAACAAACAAGTTCTATACAAAGGCCAGTCCCCGGATATAACATTTTCTCGAATAAGCACTGCCCATATCAAAAATTCAATGCTGAAAATAATCAGCGGAACTGCGAGCACACGAAATGAAAGTTTTTCATATAAAGTGGTAATAATTGATGTCATAGCAAACCCCGCTTGCAATATTCAAATTAATTTTCGTGGTTTTTACCTGCTTTTAACAAACGCGTTATTTCATCAGTAAGGCAGAAACTTTTCCCAGATGATGGTTTCCCGATAACCACAACGTGACCAGTACTTGGAGTTCCCTCTACTTTAAAAAATGCAAGTTTTGCATCGATAATTTTATTTTTCATTGCATCGGTAACCTTGTATGACGTGGGGGTAAATTTTGTGCGTTAATGTTCAATGATAATATTAATCGCGAAATACTGTATCTATAGGGTCTGTTGATTAAGACTATCCCTCTTGAAGTAAAATACAATCATCATTCCTATCTGTATGGAATAGGAAGCCAATTCAGCATATGTTACATAATTGCTTGTGATGAAGGAAAAACCTCGCGCGATTACAAGTAGGAGTATTGATGCAATAAACACTAAAACCCAAACGGTAAGCATTCCCAGCACTGAAAGAAAGTACTCATATTCATTTGGGTCGTAAAATACAAATGCTGTTGAGAATATTGCAATAATACATAACGGAAGTGATGTAGCGAGTTCCGACCATTGAAGGTCAATTTTTCCAACCACCAGCAATGTAGAAATGACAGCGTACTGTATAGCCGATAGAACTGTTACCGGAATCGCAGCTCGAATGAACTTAAAAACAGAATGTTGTGTTTTAGCCTGGTTTTTCATGTGTTACCACCTGTCATTTGTTTCGAAACCAATCATAACCAGAGTGATAGATTTCAGAGTGAATAAACCACTACAAAACGCCCCCATTTATTGCTGGACATCATCCGCAGGAGTGGCATAAAACTCACGACCTGACGCGCCGAGTTTTTTCTGAAGCTTCTTTGTTGCTTCAGCCTGACTTCGGGCCTTGAAATAGAACGTCCTGATAAAATCCCCATTGTTGTAGTTAACGTCCTCTGGATTTGCCCATTTCTGCATAGCAACAAACCGGATAGAAGGCTTCGGGATGGTTTTCACCTCGACATACCCCCGGCCCTTGCAGCGAAAACACACACCGCCTTGAACGTGCCGGAACGCTCGGATCTCACCCTTACCACCCAGACAGCGTGGGCATTCAATTTTATGCATAGCAACCTCTCGACTGTTGATTAACGAATTTCGCGCCTGAAAGGGGGCAGGGATGCGAGGATGTCTTTCCCGTAGGCTTTTGTCTTCAGGCGTTTATCCAGGATAGTCACCGCGCCGGTATCGCTCTCTGTGCGGATAAGCCGACCAACGGACTGGGTCAGTTTGAGGCAGGCCTCCGGTATCGAGATTTCCCGGAAAGCATCACGCCCGTTTTTCTCCAGCCACTCCGTCAGGGTCTGGCCCACCGGGTCGGTCGGAACGCTAAAAGGCAGCTTGGCAATGATGACGTTGTTGCAGTACACGCCAGGCAGATCCACCCCTTCACTGAAAGAAGCCATACCAAAGATAATGCTCGGCTCACCACGGTCGATTCTGAGCTTATGGCGCAGCAGTATTTCCCGTTTTGGAAGTGCCCCCTGTATCAGCAGAAGCGGTGAAATGTGTTGAGGCATCGCCTTGCTGACTTCTTCCATCTGCCTGCGGGAGGCGAACAGCACGAGGCAACCCTGAAGCCGAAGCACCAGTTTGGGAAGGAGTTCGATGATCTCCGCCGTATGTTCTTCATGATTGGTCGGAACCGAGCGCATACGGGGGATGAACAACACGCCGTTGTTCTGGTAATCAAACGGGCTGCGGGCCAGCAGGGTAGGTGTATCGACTGGAAGACCGGCCTGCTCCAGGAATGCGTCAAACTTGCTAAGGGAGCGGATTGTTGCCGAGGTCACAATGGTGGCATAAGCCTTCGACCAGAGCTCGGATTTCAGGTGTTCGCCCGCATAGACCGGACTGCAATTAATCACCACTTCGGTGCTGCGTTTAGTACGACGGACGTTAATCCACCGGGCCATAGGCATACCAGAGACGGTTTTATTCCCGCAGTATGAGGCCAGAGCCTGATGCATACCCGCCAGGCGATTTGCCAGCTCGCCGACAGCCATCTTTTGAAGGGCCAGTTCTTCCTCGCTGATATCCCGCCCGGCCTCATCTACAATCGCCGTCATTTTCACAACGATATTCTGCATCTCGTTTACTGTCTTTAACCCAGGCTTAAACAGGGCCGCAATATCTTCAGGAACGAAACCTTCCGGGAAGCGATAGATGTCCGATTCCGTGCCATTTGGCATTTCGTGATCGTTTCGCCAGTTCAGGGAGCGTAAAAGTGTCCCCCGCAGCTCACCGAGCTCATCACCGGCATGGCCCGCAAGCTCCACCAGCTGCTGCACGTGCTTTTCCATAGTCCCGCCGTAGGACTCTGGCATGGTCATTACCATGTCGAAGATTTCGCTCATGAAATGCCTGCTGGCATCGAGAGAGGCGGAGGTCGCAAAGTGGTTAATTGCTTTCTGCGGAACGTGGTGACCTTCGTCGAACACATAAATGGACTCTTCCTGCGGGGGAAGGATAATACCGCCTCCCAGTGACAGGTCAGACAATACGATGTCATGGTTGGCGATAACCACATCCACCGACTCCAGCAGGGCGCGGGCGAGGAAGAACGGACAACGGTGATAATGTGGGCAACGCTTTTTAGGGCACTGACTGCCAATAGCATTGACCCGACCCCATACCGCCTCATTGATCTCATCAGGATAGGAATCACGCTCTCCTGTCCAGTGACCACCAGCAAAGGCCTTGCTGATATCCTCCACATCATCGCGGATGTAGCCATAGGCATTCATCTCGCTTTCCATATGAACGTCACAGCGCATCTGGCAGAAGTAACGGCTACGGCCCTTCGCCATCGCATAGGAGAAGCTCAGGCCCGCTCTCGCCTGTATTTCTGGCAGATCCTTGGAGATGATTTGTTCCTGAAGCGCAACGGTTGCCGTGGAGATGATCAGCGTCTTATGCTTTTCCATCGCCAGGGGGATCAGCGGCAGACAATACCCGAGTGTTTTCCCTGTCCCCGTACCGGCCTCAATAACCCCGACGCGATACTGCTCCTCAGCGGGGGTAGCGTTAACGACTGCGCTGCAAAACGCCATCATGTCTACCTGCCCGGCACGAGGGGACAGACCCTTTGCGTCCAGGAAGAAGTGATAGGCTCGCTCAGTCATTTCAGCGGCAGTCATCCGGGGTTTATTGTCTGGCATATCCGTACCTTGTCCTCTGCTGCTCAGGAGGCACAGCCCGGCAGCGGCTATCGAAGTCAGGTACATCCTCATGCTGGTGGATGTACCGGGTTCATCAGTCTTCCAGTGAATGGCCTTTAAAGCGTCTCACATAGCGTTTAATTTCAGTTTCGGCCTGTTCCAGTACAGCTCGGTTGCAGTGCTCAAGAACACAGTAAGGCCCATGTGCTGGCCCGCCATCGCTGGTTTCGCAGGCATCAAGCTTGAGCCGAACGGAGGCATCGAAGATAAATTGGGTGATTTTCGCAATGGAGATCTGGTCTTTGTCTTCCTGCTCTTTGGTGTCGATGACATCGCCGTTATACACGTCGAAATCGAGCCGCAGGCGGTAAACTGTGTCGATTGCCATAATCGGATCCCTTCAGAGGATGTCGTAGATGACTGGGACGCGGCCACGTTCTACCTGTTGATTCAGGGTGCGGAAACCACCGTGATCAACGATGTAGAATTCACCCGCCACGGCGGAGCGATGGAAGTCGGCGAGCTCTTCAGTGCCAAAGACGAAAACCGGGGTTCCAGAGGGGACGGTCATGCAGGCAGTTTTTCCGCCATAGCCGCGAACCGTAAAGGTGATTACCCCATCCGCGCTGGTGGGCAGGAAATCGGCGAAAATCGAATGAAAGGCTTTATTCGCCTTATCGCTGAATACGTCGGTCAGTGTCTGCATGATGCGCCCCGTGATCTCGTTTTATGTTGTACTGATACCAGTACAACACGGGCCCGGCAGGTGACGAAGGCGATACGTCGGGTATTATCAGAATGAATATGTCGGTCTGAAATGGTTTATCAGTGAGCCATCAGCTCCGGCCCCGGGACGCGAATCAACGGTCGTTATGCTGTAGCACCTCCACGAACTGTCCGCAGCTGTCGCAGCAGTACTCATTGGCGAACCTGCCATCGTCTTTCCAGTTGTTTGCCCCGCAGCGGCAGAGCAGTACACGTACCTGAGAAGGGCGGATGCGAGCTTGACCGAATTTGGTTGTCCACTGAGGCTCGCCATCAAAGCGAAAAGAGTCAATGCGAAACCTGCTTTCGCGTTCGTAGGTGTTGAGGTATTTGAAGTACAGCTCTTCAGAGAGAATGGCATCGGTCATCGTGTATTCCCTGTCTGGCCCCGTGGAGGGTGATTTGCGGCAGAGTGTTGCGTTGCGAAAACTGCCAGGTTGTCGGAGCCATTACACCACGGGTCATACAGGTCACGAAGGGGGTTACTTACCAGCCAGCGCTTTCTCTTCCCTGGTAGCCAGGCGCATTTGCCCGAAACCTTCACGGATCAGCAACGGCTTTTCTTTCTTCCAGCCCTTAACGACGGACTCACCGAAACGACGCGGGGCGTTACCATTCCAGGTGGCTATGACGTGGTTATCATGGACTTCGACAATCACGACCGGGTGGACGACAACTGTTTTAAGTGTGGTGTTGCCCATATTTACCCGGCTAACCGACCAGACACTCATCCCGACTTCCAGCTGGCTTATTTTCATCTTCATTTCCTTCTAAACGAACGTAGTGCGCCACGGCGTAATGTCGTGACGCACATTACCATGCCCGGGGCTTATCAGAACATAAGCCAGGTGGCGTTACCGGCAGTATTTCTGGACTGGTAGGCTTTTGCCTGCGCGTGAAGCAGCTTCCACAGCTGACGAAGTGTAGCAGCATGATTTTCACCACCAGCATTAACCCGCAGTTCGCCGATCTCGCGGGTAACAGTGAAACAATTCCGGCTCTCATCCCAGCCTGAATGTTCACGCGCTTCCACCACCAGATCATTAGACGTATCAGGGCCGGTCTTTGCTGCATTCAGCACGAACTCCGTTTTAACAGTAATACGGCTGGCGTTATCCGGCGCATCCAGAAAGACGGTGAACCCCTCAGTTCGGCGGTCAGTTATACGACGGCTCCCCCAGGAGGTGATCCCCCTCTGGACACGCATCATTGAAAGAGCGTGGGACTCGGTTGCCTGCACTGTGCGATACAGGTCGGTCAGGGAAGAAAGGCTGAAGCTTTCAGGGGCAGTCTGGATAGCGTCGGTCATGGTAGATCCTCGGTTATATGGTGTGTTTTCTGGCTTCAGTAGCTGTCGTTTGCCACGTAATAGGACGTGCCTGGATAGAAGTAGCGGTAATCCGGCTGCATGTCATTGGTGATGACGGATGCTTCTTCCCAGACCCCGCTGGTGGACATAAACTCATCTGTCGTTTCATTCTCCAGCCGCATATAGCGTTCAGGAGCGCATTCCGCCCAGGCGCGTTTCACCGTATCCCAGTTAGCGTACTGGCTGATTTCAATATTCAGGGGCGCATTCTTCTCAGGCTGGTTACGGCGGGAACTCAGCACGAAATTCAGCTTCAGGACGATACGACTGTCGTTGTCAGGAGTATCCATCCAGATCTGGTATTCAGCCGTAGGCCGGGATGACTGGTTTTTGCGGCCCCACGAGGTGACACCGGTTTTAACCTGGACTATCGAGACTTTATGCGCATCAGTCTTGCCAACGCTGGTCATCAATTCAGACAGACTTTTAAACATGGTGCATCCCCAGTGATTATTGGTATGTTCGTTTTGTTTACTTATTAAATCACTGGTTACCCGGGTGACGAAGTCAGAGCCGGGTAAAAAAAGGACAAAATTTGCGGATTAGTGGCTGGTGGTGGTATTGGCCTGCGGGACAGGGCCATCGAACAATTTGTCAAAAAATTCCACGCCACGCTGGTACACATCGCGCAGCTCCATATCTTCACGCTCGGTCAGGCCCATCTTATTGAGCACGGCAAGGCCGGTACGAAGGCGAGGAATCAATACGGTTTCCAGATAGATCCTGCGGCCCGCAATAATTTCCGGGGATGCTTCATTGATGTAAAAATCAACGGTTTTCGTGATGCTGAAGTGCTTTACTTCGCTCATCGTCTGGTACTCCTCAGAATGATGTCATGATACTCGGTTTGATTCAGGGGAGGGGAGCAACCCGGGCAAACAAGCCCGGGCGCAGGCAGCAGTTATTCGAGACCCAGTGCAACGTGATCGCCATCATCAGAAAGGCGAATGAATAGCATCTGCGTACCGCCGCTCAAGCCGAACTGGAGATCCCAGCCTGGGACAGAAGATGTCTCGCATTCACGCACATCGATGACCTGGTCACGGTAGAGCAAGAAGCGTGTATCAGACTTGTCATCTTCAGCGACGTGGGCCATCTGATCAGCAAATTTGTCTTCGAGGTCGAACCAGCTTTCCAGCCAGACCTTATCAGAGACCAGGCTGATACCGCAGGCGGATTCCGCCGTGCCGGTCACAGCCTCAGCGACTGGTTCTACAGAAGTCATATTAAATACCGCATCAACTACCAGTGCCTGCTCTGAGGTCGCCGGGTAGATACCTTGCAGATAAACGCTATTGCCGTTCACTTCGAAGCCGTCTTCAAGACTGATGTCGTCATGATCAACGTCATAAACATCCGCGAGGTTGCGAAGACAGATCAGGTTGGCTTCATCTTCGTTCTCCGCTTCAATGCGCATCAGTGGCAGTTCGCCACCACTGGAGTCGGATTCATAGTAGTGAACGTAGAATACATTTTTCTCTTTGCTGGTGGTCATGGCGTTGCCCCGTGTTGTTCGTTTTGTTTACTTATAGTCTCACGGGGTATTCAGGTGACGAAGGAAATCGGGCATAAAAAAGCGGGGATTTAACCCCGCCAGTTTTGATATTTATAATTATGCCAACATGTAGTTCCAGCGCAGTTATTACTTAGGCCTTGGGCCTTTTCGTGTATTACTTTTTTCTGGCTCTTCCACCGACTCTTCTGCTGGTTTTTCCACCGACTCTTGTGTTGGCGTTGTAGTGGCTGCGGCTGCTGCTGCGGCAGTAGCGGTTGAATCGTCATAATCAGTGGTAGCAGTAACATCACCCGATTCAGTCATATGGAGAGTGACAGTGACAGGTTTGCCATCAACAGCAAAATTGAGACTAACTGAACCTTTCATCTTCAGTAAGAGTGCGGCCCGGGTATATCCATCGGAAAGTTTTAAACCAACAGAAGCTAAAGCATCAGCAATTTTGTTATGAATATCGTTGCTCATTTTCATTCCTTAATGTGTGTGTATTAGCGGAATATCAAATCATAAGACTTCAACTGAAAAAGGGTCAGAAGTGAAAAGTTATTTTCTATACGTATGATGGCACAGGAAGGTGGGGTGACGAAGAAGAATAAGCAAAAAAAAAGCGGGGTATTATCCCCGCAAAACTACACACAGCAATTCAATAAAACAACTTCCAGGGGGGCGATGCACACATCACAACTTCGGTCTGTCAGACGGGAACCGGCCTTGGGCGCTTGTATCCCATTTGACGAAAATTTGGTTTTAAAACCGGTAAATCGTTACTCTTTCTTCCTGCTACCCCGGTCTATCACCGGGGTAGCGGAGTCCGCCATTCTCGGCAGCGCCAGCTGATCAGATTACATAGACTCAGATTTAAAGTTACGCGTTCGCATATAACCTCCTTAGTGTGGGCCGGTTCACTGGATTGTGAATTGTCAGTAACGCTAAATTTGTAGACTTCAGGTCTACAGCCTGGCTTATATAGGCAGGCGCGGCAGTTTTTTAAGAGTTTGAACGTAACGAGAGCATTTACATAAATCCTCCTTTCTGTAGCTGACCAGATTTAACGTCTTTGTCTATTCAGTGAACCATACCCTATTCATGTGACGAAGGTTTCTGAGTGTAAAAATACGTAATAAGCAACGCTATTATCGCTAATTCTAAAAATAGGGCGAATTAAAATACCGGCAAAACGCGGACGTTTATACCGGTATTATTTCTGAGCTGCTGGTGCAATATCGCGAGGTAAGCTGTAGTCAGCGCGGCAGGTACTTAACGGCTAGGCTTGCTGGTGGTTAAGGCCTCATCCTGCGCCAGCAACGTGATCACATCCCCGGCAATCTCCGGGCGGATACCAGGCGATTTATGCGCGGCATGGGCCGCGACAGCCAGCGGTCTCCAGTTGAGTGATGCTGCAATACGTCTGATCTCTTCAATAACCCGGAATGTATCGCTCTCCAGCGCCAGACCCGCACGGGCGGTATCGAAAGATACGCGCTGCGCCGAAGTGAGCGGCGAGTGCTTCTTCAGTTCTGCGGTGATGATACGCTGCGCTTCAGCACCGATTGACGCGCCACCTTCGACGACCCCGGTTAAACCGACGAGCTTACCTCCATCACTGCGGCTATTATCGTCTTTAACCCTGGGTGGCGGGGCCAGGGCGGTCAGATCCACGTCCTGCTGTAAGAGCTCCAGCAGGTCAGCCAGCATATCGGGTTTAATCACACCTTTTAAACCCGCTGCGCGTTTCGCTAGGCTGACAGGAGAACGGCCCAGGCGGGCGGACATCGCAATAAGGCAATTAGCCAGAACAAAGAGGTCATCAACCCCAATCAGTGGCGCACACTCTTGCCTGAACGTCTGATCATCCCGGAATGCAGGAGCTGGTGGGGCCGGTTTAGGCGTTTTGGCCTTTGCCTGCGGCTTGTCATAACCACGTAGGGCTTTTTCTGCACTGTCTGAAACCTTACGGATGCTTTGCGTCAGATCATCACCACCTGCCAGGCCTGCGGTCAACTGAAGCATATAATCGAGCCTGCCGAGCATGTCAGGGGAAGCAAGCCCGGTCGCTATCTTCTGGCTGATGTCGTTAAGGTTGCTGAGTATACCACCGGCGATTTTAGACGGAGGAGTAACAACCGCCTGGACATTATGGCTGGTATGAATTTCCCGCGACACCAGGGTGAGGACTTTGCGCCAGTCAGGTTGTACACCAGCATCAAGCGTCTCAAGGTGGCTTATTGCATTTCTCAGGCTATCCCATCTGGATAGCTGTAGAGGGTCACCGTTCTGCTTTCCTGATTTCAGCCACTGAACGAGGTAGACGAAGTCAGATGTAGCTGAGGCCACCAGCCCGGCAATAACGCGCTCTCTTGCTTGAGGCGTTGTAGGGTTAGATCTTCGCACCGGCAGACGGTCATTTTTATGTGCCGTTGGTCTTTTCATTTCGAATATCTCAACTTGGTTCCATCAACGATAACTCCGCGCCCGGGAGCCAGACAGCATGAAACAATGTATTTACCATGTTTGATAAAAGCGCAACCGGCAGCGCCGTCAAAAAAATGCTATATGACAGCGCTGGTTAGAGCAGAAAGATTCAGGGAGGTTTTACATCTACTCTCGATCATCTGTGAGGAAGAGATGCAGTTGAGTCACAAAGGCATCGAGATAAGGGGTATTTCTGGCATTGTCTGCAAAGTTCATTTTGGCATTGGTGTCGTCGTATACATGCATCCAGCCGCTGTTTCTGGCAATACGACGTACATCAGTATTTGCCGGGTAGAGTTTCCCAATAGCTTCACGCAGACCTTCAATTTCTGAGATCAACTGCCGGGCATTCGCAGCAGGCTCAGGAGCCGATGGGACGAGAACCCGGAATTCAGCGGTTTCCGGCTGCATCTTAATCACTTCAATGACTTTGTCCCGGGCAACGGAATTCCATTCAGTAGTCATGCCGTTGTACTGGTTTCGGATGCGGAACTGGTAAACCGGCTGCTGTTCGTTAACAAGCAACCAGGCATCGGCAAGTGCAAGATAGAACGAGACAGGCCGGTTTATCATCTGGTGTTCCTGAAGGGCTTTTTTATAGCTATGGACATCTTCAGGAAGGACATCAGTGATACTGGAGGTGAATTTTAGCGGATCCAGTGGACAGACCGGGCCGATAACCCTAAGCACAGCAACAGGATTATTACCATCATCAGTAAACCAGAAGTCATTTTCTGGGCCGATATTGAGCCTTACATCTGCGGTCTGATTCTCTGCGAGAACGGCCTGCACCCGACGACCGTTCTGCCACCAGCGTGGTGTACCTTGCATACATACCTCGTACAGGAAATTAGCCCGAAGCCCACCTGCTGGTGGGCGGTCGGAACACAAGTCTACTGAAGGTACTGCTCTGCCTGAGCAATACGAGAAAGAGTACCGGCATTCGGTTCAATCATCTGGATACGTCGGCTGTCCTCCAGTAAACCGGCAATAAGGTGCTTGTCGGTATATGGGGCATCGTCATCCCCGAGCATACGGCGGATAGCAGATAAATCGCCGGATGGAACCGGGTATACCGACTCAATAAAGAGCTGGTCACCGTGAGGATTCTCCCACTCATATGGGGTTTGGGCGGAAGCAGCAAAACCCGAATCATTCAGACGTGCGAAATCTTCAAGCGCCTGGAGGCGGGCCGCAGATTCATCGGTAGCGTAGATTAGGATCATTCGCGCCGTCTCAGGCGATGAGCAGAACAGCAAAATGAGAAATGGCAGCATGTTATAGACTCCTTCAGTTTGCGACTTGTTGAGCTGGCGGTGTGGCTACGCTAGTGAGTTGCTTAAGGCGAATGTTCAGCTCATGAATTACATCATCGCGTTTGCGCCAGCTGGTGGATGGTAGAGCCAGGAGCGCTTCAGCTTCGGACACGGAGAGACCGGCCAGGTGAGCTTTCGATGAAATCTCTGCGTTATATAATTGCTTCAGCACAATCAATGAGTGCTGGGAGGATGCAGCCATCATCATGAAATGGCGAAGCACCGCACAATAGATTTGAGTAGACATATTAAGCCGCCTCGTTCAATGCGTGAGGTAATGATTAATGGCATGTTCAACATAGCCAACAGATTTACCCACCAGGTGTGCAAGCTGCTGCACATGATGATGGTGAACTTCACGGCACGGGCCAAATGAAGTGGTGTAGCGATACCAGAGGCTGCGGCCTACAGAAAAAAGTTCTTTCTCTGTCTGCGGGCGAACTGGATAACAAACAGGACGTGCAGATGTAGTGCGACGAACGTTATTTCGTACTTGATGAATTGCAGTATTCATAAATCACCCCGCGTATGTTTTTCGTTTTGTTTACTAACTTCAGTTAAACACACGCTGGGTGGCTGACGAATAGAAAATCCATAAATAAATGAGCTAAAGATTTAAGCTCTTTATGAAAGAATTATTCTGGGGTTGGAAACCAGATAATGTCCGAAATAGGCTTATTGCCCGTCAGTAAAGCGAGGCTGGAATGCAGTTCTTTAACGACCTGCTTATTATCCTGCGTTTGCTCAAGTGCGGTTATAGCCTTTAGCAGGGTATTTGCCACAGATGCTTTAGCATATGCCTGCGGTGAGCCGATTAGCACCTGACGCATTAGCTCCGCATTGTTAGAAGCCAAATAGCCTTGCTCCTCGGAAATTCTTTCTGCATCGGGTGCTGAAATAACCAATGCGGCAAGTTCGTGATCGTTTGCATAGTTGATAACATCAGATAGCATTTCGAGAGCTGTGGTATCTGTCATGATAAAGCCGTCAGCTACCCACTGAGGAGCAACATCGAAGCGAACTACCCAGGAATAAGGTTTAACGTTTGACATACAGAGACCTCATTAAAGAGAGATATAAGCGTCGGGATTTTCTTCAACAGAAAGAAACTCAATATCTTCGAGATGCATTCCTGCATTACGAATGCCTACCTCGGATAACCACGACAGTATTGTTTCATGATCCGGTTCACCAGAAAAATCAACAAAGGCTGGAAGAGCCCAGTCGGGTGTATAGCCAGCGCTATACATTACAGTGGCAGTAAAGCGCCCAATGTGGGGAATTTTGAAAAGGATGGATGCCTGCTCAGGGGTATTAATTACCATGCCGTGATGATAGACGACATCCCAGTTTACCCCATGCTCCCCTGTATTTCCTCGATAGAGATGGTGGCGGTCAACGGCCCAAAGGACACCTTCGCTATCCAACCAGCAGAAATAATTATTATCTGGGGATAACGTGATCCCAAGGTTCATTAACTCCGCCACCAGCAAGCAAGGGTTAATATCAGTTACAGTTTTAATAATCGTCAGCCCCATCTCGGTTCCGGTAGTAACTGTCAGTACCTTGGAGGCACTGATCCAGAATTGATAACCTGCTTCTTTAGCCTTCGCGATTAAATTAAACATTGTTGCTTCCCATTGAATGGCAGTTAGGTCAATAACAACATGAGGCTGGTGGGTGACAAACAGGGAATCTGACGATATTTCAAGAAAGAATTTAGCGATGAGAAATGCAGGGGGAACAATATGGTCTGTACTTGCCAGCGCTTCGCTCGGCCAACCCCTCGACAGCCCGAAAACAAGTTTCGGTCTGCCTCACGGTTATCTACTGACAAAGGCGGGGATTATTCGGGGTACTGTATGAACTACACAATTTCAATCGGAACAAAAGAAAGCAGCAACCCCTAAACAAATGATTGAGAGTAACCAGAAAAAGGCGAGTACTACTACAGCGCTTAAAGATAGTGGAACGGTTTTTGATAGCATAACGCCCATACCTACACCAAATGAACATAGTGCGATAGATCCTAATTTCAATTTGCTCTTATACGAAATTAACATTGGCTTCTCCTCAAAATAGGTGTGGTGCTTGCCAGCGCTTCGCTCGGCCAACCCCGAGACAACCCGAAAGCAAGTTTCGGTCTGTCCCGGGGTTCCGGGTAACGGCCAGACTTACCGCAGATCTTCTTTAGCGTTAATCATATGACATATGAATAAGAATTAATCACGATACAACTGGATAAAACTCTCCACACGGGTTCCATCACAATAGCTCGGCCAGGCGTTCATCACAGGTAGTTCTTCTGTTGTGAATCTTCCCAGTGCGAGAGCTACAGAATACCAGACCGGGAAAATCGTATTGGCTGATGTCATATTCCCATTGTTGATTAACTCATAGAGTCCGCGTCCATTAGCCCATGCACTTTCTGGTGTATCACCGGCAAGGTAGTTATCCACCCAGATGGATGGTGACAGAGCCTGACCTTTCGCCAGTCTCGCTAACAACTCGTACCACTTCAGATATTCCGTGGTTCGCAGTGAGAGAATCGGGATTCCGCCACGTCTTAACAGTGCTGCCGCAGAACGTGAGTCTACCGGTGCGGCAATTCTATCCAGGTGGTTACGGGCTTGCTTTATCCGTGCTGATATTCCCGCAGGGCTCACTCGGGAGATGTATTTCTCCACCGTCTCAGTAGCTTCAGCGATATCCGGGGCCAACGAACCATCAACATGGAGGGGACATAAAACAAGGCCGGTATCATCGTGAGTCACCCAGGCAGAATTGTCAGTCGGGTTCCTGACGATAGACAACGACTCACTTTGACCCAAGATCGTTAACCTGAATGACTTAAGCCTTTCGGCTATCCAGCTGCCTCCATCACCAAAAACCTCAATGCGCTCGTGACTCATACCGCATCACCTCTACAAGTGCTTTACATTCAGACCTAAGGAAGGTGCGAATAAGCAGGTCATTTCTTCCCAAGCTGACTCGCTGATTAAAATTTCGCGGATCTGGGCCGATTTTTTTCCCGCAAACACATCGAATCAGCCTATTTAGGCTATTTTTTCCACCATTTCTGGCGTTATTTCCGGTTTTTACTGAGATCTCTCCCACTGACGTATCATTTGGTCCACCCGAAACAGGTTGGCCAGGGTGAATAACATCG
>NZ_JAPPTE010000023.1:0-67481 GCF_026719375.1 Citrobacter sp. W9
TCAGCGTGGTACCTGTTCCATATGAAAGTCTGCTGTAAATGGTGCTCATTCTGGTCATAGCCTCACCTCCGATACTTCGGATGGCGCTGTGTGTGATGAAAGGGTCAGGCTTCACGGGCTGGATTTATCAACAAAGCACGTAGTAATTGATTCCCGTGAGCCTGAAATGAAAAAGCCCCGCGAATTGCGAGGCTTAATATTTGTGGAAGATTAGATCGACGATATGACAGGGGTACTGGTGCAATGCACCTCGCGAATACCCCTGTCGTATCGCCGGAAAGCAAAAACCCCGCGCTGGCGGGGTTCTCGTTATATTCAAATTGTTCGCTTTTCGTCGCTGCCATCGTGGTGCAGCTCTGCCAAGCATGAATGGATTATCTAACTTTCTGGGTAGTTTTCAATACCAGACACAAAAAACAGCACAAAAAAGCAAAAACATTATTCCTCAGTTTCCAAAAGTGCTTTGGCTGACAAGAACACCTTTGCTCTGAAAATCTGTAAACACCACTTCACTCGCTCTCTGGCCTTTTCTTGTGTCAGCCAGGGCGCAATCGCCTGCAGTTCCCGGGTTATATCTGAGATTTTTTTTCGTGTGGTGTAATACTGAAGACCAACGACATAAACCGGATCGCTAATATCCAGCGCCTGTAGTACGCATTGCTCAACAAAATCGACATCGTCATTATGCAGGGCCTCGTCAATTACACTGGCGGGTGACTGGGGCCAGAGAATGCTGTGTGCCCTGTTCATTGCCTGCTGTCCACGGAATCCCTCTTCTCTCGCCTGATTTAACGCAGCAGTGAAACGCTCAAGCGCCTTATCTGACCAGTTCCGTCCCTTAAGCACATTCCAGCACGCATGGCCCCGCGGCATACGGGGTGCTGTTTTTCCTCCCACACCCTCTCCCCATGTAGTGAGCAGGGATTTAATCCATCCTGACTGGATCCCTGTCAGGAGGATACATTTACCCAGCCAGCTTTTACGCGGTGCAGATGCTGCTTTACCAAGTGCTTCATAATGATTGCGGCGTTGACGTGGTGTCATCCTGTTCTTCTCCTTACGCCAGAACACCGAGCCCGTAAGCCCGGTCCAGCACTCTGATAATCATTACCGGCTGAGGTACATGCTTTCGCTCAAACTTCACCGGGTCGTTATGTAGTTCTGTATGGCACTGACGACACAGGGGGATCGCGAAAATATCATGCGCCTTCGTTGCCATCCCTCCCTGCCCCCAGCCAATTAAATGGTGTGGGTCATCTGATGGTTTACCGCAGCCTTCGCAGGGCTGTGTTTTAATCCATTCCAGATAACCGGGGGCCGTCCAGCGGATACGCTTTGGACGTTTCATATAGGTTTGCGGGGACTCAGGGTCGACCAGAACACCAACTACGGGCTTAACCTCAGGCACCTGCGCTGGTGGCATGTTCACGGTTACTGTGCTGGCTTTGGCTGTAATGATGCTGGTGGCGGTTAGACCCGGTTCGATGTCGCATTCATGCATGACTGACTGATGATCTTCCGAAGGAATACGAAGCGCCCGACTGGCTACTGATTCGGGAATTGCGTCGGTAACACCCATACGCACCGACCACCAGCATAGCTCCGCCAGCGACAGTTCTCTGGAAGGATCCTGATTCAGCGCCACCATGATGCTGTTGATAATCCAGCTAATAACATTACATCTCGCCAGCTCTGCAAGTTGTTCGCTGTAGTGGTCGCGCAAATGGTTATCACAATGTCCACACAGAAGAACCGATCCGGGTTCATGGCGCAAGATGGTTAACTCGTGATAATGGTAATCGCTGTGTGGCCACTGGCAGCAGCTACCGCCATAGCGCAGAAGCCAGTAATCAAGGCCACTCAAACCACCAGCAGCCTTAATAACTTTTTCATCCAGGAAGAACGGTCGCAGGGACTCGTCACATGCAAGCGGCTGGCGAACGTCAGGAACACGGCCAGCAGGCAAACGCTCCATACCTGCTGGCTGGCTTTCCACCAGCACACGTTCACAACTGAATAATGACATCAGCTCACTGCCCGGCTTGAGCAGCACAATTCCAAGCTCACGCGCAACCACCGGCTTCAGCAGCGCCCTCATTCTGCAATCTCCCCGATAATTATTTGTCCCTTCTCTCCCCATAATTTTGTGACGCGTGAATCCCAGATGTGAGCGTCATCTTCGTAAATAGCATCCATCAGGGCTTTCATCATGTTGTCGAAATCAGGTTTAGCCTGGTGTGGTTTACCGTTGAACTCAGCCCGTTTCTTTTTGCTCCAGCTCGCTGGCATCGGCAGAATGAAGGTGACATGTGAACCGCTTTCCGGCAGCTCAACACCCCGCAGACGAACTTCATCACAGAAAGCGCGGTAACGCAGAACCTCGGGGCGTTTTTTCCATTTGTCAGCGCGCGTCATTCTGGGCTTGCCCATTGGGGTGATATCGTAGACTTTCACATTCACCTCCAGATCCGTTGTTGCCATGTTCTGTCCTGACGCGGAGTCTTAGAGACTTCTGGCAAGAACGCGCTGATCGTCCAGTGAATGAAGTCATTATCCAGACTACGCTCGGTCTTAATCTGCTTTGCGTGATAGCGGGCTTCCAGTTCGTCAGCCTGCTCAGTGGTGAGTTGTGTATGTTGAAACCAGCTTTTCTTCATAACGCACCTCTGGATGCGGCAAAAAGAAAATCGCTGGCGTTGGTTAACGTCAGTATGTGGGATTGCTTGAATTGATCTTGCGCCATGGGGCTTTTCTCCTGTGGCGCAGCAGGTATAGGTTGTTCAGGCCTATGACGGGAGTGTAACAGAATTCTGGGTAACGCGATAACCAGCCCTTTCCAGCATCTGAGTAAATAACGTAGGTGTACCAATAATTTCATCATCCTGAAGAGGCATGAAAGACACCATGCTACCGCGACGGTACATCAGTGCTCGCTCACACTCAGGAAATGATTGCAGTCTGGCAACGATGACTCCATCGTGACATCTGATGACTGCGTAGCCTTTTTTGGGCAATTCTACTTTTTCTTTCACTTAAACTCCCCCATGCAAACGGGATCAAAGTAACACCCAAAATAATTAATAAAACCAGTCGTCAGCGCTTTCCCAGGTATCCTGGAGGATTGATTCAATTTTCTTTTTGTCGTCCTTGTCACCGCCAATAACACTTAACCCATTTGAACCGGCACGGCGGATTGTGAGCCTGCAATTGTCATAGTGATCATTCAGACGCTTAAGCAATTCTTTCTCCAGTGCTGGTACCGCGCCTTTAGGAAGTTCTTTCATGCGATCAATGGTTAATTCAACTTTCATAATGGCCTCCATTGCATATACTGTGTTTTTATACAGTATACCTATGCAAGGAAATGATCAACGATTTAAGAGCACAAATTGTTAATTTTCTGTCAGTAGTAAAAAAAGAAAACCCGCCGTAGCGGGTTGAATTAGCAATGTTTTATTAAGCCGCTATTTGTTTCTGCTGACAAAGCTCCGGCAAATTAGCACGCACCAGCGCCTCAGCAAAAGGCGGAGGAACGGCGTTACCGCAGCGGGCAACCTGCTTATCCTTCGCGTACTTCTTGCCCCGATAGTCCTGGTCGATGATGTACCACTCAGGGAAGCCCTGCGCTCGATATAACTCGTGTGGCTGCAGCATGCGCATGCCGATATCAACGATGCGGTAAGTTATGCCGTCAATGGTCACCAGCCCGTCACAATCCTCGCCGCAGTATTTACGCAGAAACGCCAGCGCCTGCTGCGCGCGATGTTCGTCGTATTCATCGACCGCAAGAGTGGTTTTCACCTCCCCTACATGCAGGCCGCCCGCCGTCACCGTTGGCATTGGATCACTGGTTGGCTGCCCGTCCCGGCAGGTACCGCGCAGTTTAACCAGATGCGACGTAACTGCAGCGTGATGATTTCCCGTCGTTATGGTATGAGCCGGATTGTCCAGCGTACCGCCGGGATGTCCTGTGTTATTGACCATCAAATGCGCAGCGACAACTGCGTGGTGATCAACAGTGGTAACTGAATGAACAGGCTCATCTAAACCGACACCCGGCCCCGTATAGTTACCGCCGTAGTGTTTAGCAAGGAAAGCGCTCACCGTCGCGAATTTATTTCCACCTGCAGTAACGGTCCCCAGCGGGTTATCCAGCCGCAGCACACGCGGTTCTTGTCCAGGTCGTTCGCCATACCCCATCTGGATCAGCGTAGGCGTTACCAGTTGAGATTTACCGCCACCGCCAGCGGTGATGGTTGCGCTCGGTTCGTCTGCCCGGTGGCCGACACTTGCCCCAAACTGCCGGCCAACAAACGGTGCAATGGCTGCCTCAACGATACCCAGAGCATGCCCGTTCCCGCCCGGGCGTTTTGACGTGCCCGCGGTTACCGTCGGAACAGGTTCGGTAACGGGCTGCCCGGTTGCGCCTGTGCGAAATTTGGTAAGATGTGGGACGGCTAACGCGTAACCGTGGGTTTTAGTAATGGTCTGCAAAGGCTCACTCAGTTCCTGCCCGCGGAAACAGTCGTATTTTCCTTTGGTCGTGGTGTGATTGCACTTCACGATAAACGGCGACGCACTGTCGATAACAAACCGCTGGATGCCGCGCGCGATGCGCTTCAGGGTATTTTCTGCCAGCGTTTTTTTGCGGTCGAAAATCGACGGTGCCGGAATTGTCCAGTCGATACACTCCGCAGCTGTACGCCATGGTGCCAGCCTGCCAGCCTGAACCGCAGGTGATTTCGGATCCCCATGCGTTGGTTCCGGCCACACAATCGGCTTCCCATCGCGACGCATGACCATGAAGAAACGTTTTCTGATTGTCGGCGCACCATAGTCGCATGCGCGCAGTTCGCGATACTCGACAACATAACCAAGGCCTTTAACCAGCCGCGCAGCGTCTTCGCTATCAAGCGAAATATTCAGAAACTCACAGCATTCAGCCAGCGCCGGGTGTGATGCAGAAATACCCGTGGTCAGCATTGCGACAAAGGCGTTAAAGGTCTCACCGACCCGTGCCGGGTCAGGACGCTGTTCAACTGGCTCAGGTGGTCCGATAAATTCATCAAGAAAACGATCCGCGTGACTGATGAATGGCATTTCACGTAATAATGGCCCCCACGTTTTAAACTCTTCGACGTTCTCCAGCATCATCACGCGAGGGTCAACATCCAGACCCCAGCGCAAAGTTACCCATGCCAGACCTCGTATAGACTTCTCTACTGGCTTAGCGCCCTTTGCCTTTGAGAAGTGTCGACAGTCAGGGGAAAGCCACACCAGACCGACACGATGCCCAGCGGTAGCCACCTTTGGGCGAACCTCATACACAGATTCGCAATAGTGCAGCGTATCAGGGTGATTCGTTGTGTGCATCGCCACGGCGTTCTCATCGTGGTTGATTGCTATATCAACACTACGACCGATCGCCAGCTCAATTCCCGTACTTGCCCCACCGCCGCCGGCAAAGTTATCAACGATGATTTCTCTCACGCGTATTTCTCCATAGCGATGGCCAGTGACTGTGCCGCTGTGATAATGTCCGGTACCGGCAGTTTCTCCAGCCACATGCGATTGATGTGATGTTTAAGGCGCCGCTGGTGATGTGACGGGAGATCCTCGGCACTTTCAATCTGGCTATATACCATTCCCACTTCGGCAGGCCAGACAGTTTCCTCAACATTCACCAGCAGCAGGTTTTCCAGCTCGACGATACGCTTCGTGGCGTATTCCAGTTGCGGATCCATCACTTCTCTCCCTGATGCTGTTCAGTTTTGATATGCAGGCGCGGCTCCCCGTCTTTCGGCTCAGGCCATTCTCGCTGCTTGTTTACCGCCAGCTTTTCTACCATCGCCAGGGTAATCTGCTCGTCACTGATACCGGCACGACGTTGTGCATCCCATAACAGGAATTGCATGTCAGCCCATTCGCTAAGGTCGCCTGGTTCAGCAGCAGCCTCGAGCGCTTCTTTGGAAAGGTGCTTCAGCTGACCAACTGGGCCGACATCGCCGAAAGTGGTCTGTGACCATACTGAATGCTCACGGCGTACCAGCTCGCGGGCAATCACCACATCAATCACCTTCACAGCATCAGCCATTGCGTAGCCGAGATTACCGCCGTCGCTTTGTGCTGCTGCTTTGCTGAGTATTTCGTGTATCTGGTGCAGGCGATCGAGTGATACAAGGCCGCGAGCCGGGTGGTTGTTAGTTGTCATGGTTAGTGACTCCTGAATCCGTTGCAAGCGCGAAGAAATTCGACGATATAACCCTTCATTTTTTCAGCCATGTCGCCGGACCATCCTTTAGGTGGTGTCCATGTTTCTACGATGTCAGCCATCTTTTTCGCTTTGGCTGGGGTAACATTGAGCGGGTCATTGGTATGTTGCTGGTTAACAAGTTTTTCCATTCCTGGAATATCCAGCACCGCGAACCATGTCCCATTTGACATTCCGAGTCCTGGGATGCGTTGCCCGCTGCGACGTTTATCTCTTAGTGCTACAGTCATGCTCACTCCCCCTTCACGCCAATGCCAGCGGCGATTAGTGCCTCTTTGTCGGCCTTTCCGCGAGCATTCCAGCCCTCATCAAACCAGGCCGTTGCGTCATCTTCTGGTGATTCAGATTCTGCCGCGTTATCTGCTGGCAACTGCACTGTGACGGTCTGCGCCTCCAGCTCTGCTATGCGACGATCCATCGGCTCTATCTTCGCTGTCAGTTCAGTATTGCGCTGATTGGTTTCTACTATGCGCCTCTCTGCGGCTTCCAACTTTTCACGCGTTTCCCGCATATCGTCACGCATAGCAAGCGTTGCCGCTTCAAGGGAGTTATTGTCGCGCTGTAGTTGGAGATTTTCATCCAGCAAAGGCTTAAATACCTTCTCGTAGACACTACGGGCTACAGCATCACGACCATCACGCGATCGTAATTCAGTGGCTTTTGCAATGGCCGCAATGAATTCTGCTGCCGACAGTTTTGGTGCCTGTTTGTTGAGTGCTGTCATTGGGCTGATCCTTCTTCCTTGCGGCGATTGATATAGCGAGTAATAGCCTCACGTACTTCTTTCCGCTCTGCTTCGGTAGACTTTGTTGAGCGCATCCACTCCGGAATTGTGTTCTTGCTCATAGCGCGGCTCCTTTGCGAAGCTGGGCTGCGAATTCGTTAGCATCATCGATATAAGAATCCATCCATTCAGATTTGCGGTAGGCGGTTAACATCTCCACGCCCTGCGCCCGCATTTCAGCCAGAAAGGCGTCTGTCGCTGGCATGTTGCCCGTTGCGCTCATAGCAGCAAGAATCGCCTTCACTCCGTCCTGCCCGACTTCTTCGCAGATGGCATCGGTATTAGCGCCAACCACATCACAGAAAGTTTGAACTGCTTTTCTTGATATGTGGTTCTCAGCCGCCAGCCCCCTGCACTTGCTCTCGGCGTTAGCGAGCTGTACTGCCATGTCGAGCATCTGTAGTTCAAGTTCTTCGTATGTCGGTTTCATGCTGGCATTCTCCCCACGATATCTATAACCCGGCGCATAACCGCACTTCCCCGAAAATCTGCTGGTAACTCAATCACAGGCTTACTCGATCCGTATGAAAAACGTTGGAGATCGAAATCAATCACAGCCTTTTGGTCCCTGAACAAACCTAGACGACCGTAACGAATGAGTTCGCCGCGTTCGGCTGCTACGCGGAAATACTTCTCAGCAGTCTGACGATGCAGCGACAACATCTGTGATGCCTCGCTAACGGTTAAGCGTCCACGGATTTTCACTTCTTCGATGATCACCCGGATAAGTGCCGCCTGCTCTTCTGGTGTGTTTGGTCTTGGCATGCTGATCATCTCCGGGCCATACGCAGGCATTCATTACGTTGCTGTGCTATACGTGACACTTCAGCTGAACTACGGGCAATGTCTAACATGTCGGTATATACTTTTGCCGCGCGCCGCCAGAGTCCTCGGGACTTCAGGTCTTTCGCCATTTTCTCTGCTAATTGCGTTTCAACCGGGTCACTTTTCTCTTCCATGAAGGGCAGTTTTACGTCAGGTAATTCGGCATCCGGAGCGATGTTATAAACATACTGAGTTCCGTTGTGAGTACGCAGGACTGTGCCGCTGACAGTCAACGTGCGCAGAAACTTACCTGCGGTACCGGATGGAATATCCAGCGCTTCACACACATCACGTAATACGCAGTTCGGGGTATGGCGTACCACTATCGCTACCCGATCTTTCTGAGAGATTTCTATGGTCATTGGTCAATACTCGTTTTAGTTACTTCACGACCCGTAAATGGGTCACATTTTTGCGATAACTTCCCCAGGCGAAATTTACCCAGATACCGTCATCCATGGTTAAGCGGTCCATGACCCGCTCACCCAGAACTTTAGATAACTCGTCATAATTCAGGTTTGTTAGCACCCCCACTGGTTTCATTGACGCCATACGGCGATCGATAATCTGATTAAGTAATACCCACTCATTGCGCGTATCTCGTTGAACACCAACCTCATCAAGAACAAGCAAATCAACCTTGCACAAATCGTCCAGCAAATCGGACTCAGACTGGCCCTCGTCATAGCATTTGCGTGCGCGAAGCATCAAATCAGGTACTGTCACGACCAGAACGGAATAATCGTGCTGAAGCAGGTAGTTCCCGATTGCCGCGGCAAGATGATTTTTCCCTGTTCCGCAACTGCCGCTGAATATGAAACTGGTAAAGCCATTCCCAAAGTTATGGGCGTAGCTCTTAGCCATCGTCAGCGCGTGTTTCTGCCCGTCGTTGCTCACCTGGTAATTTGCAAATGAACACCCCCTGTGCAACTCGCAGATCCCTGATCGCCCAAAAATCCTTTCTGAACGGTTACGCTGATTTTGTTTTTCCAGCTCAGCTGCGCGCTTTCGCCCTTCTTCCTGCTGCCAGGCCATTAATTCCTGACTGCTGGTAAATTTCGGCTGAACACCTGCAGGCATGAGATTACGTAGACGGCCAAGCAAGTCATGCGTCGATTTCATCATTACCCCCTGAATCCCGGCGGGATCTGAGTGTCAGGTTGTGAAACGCCAAAGCCAGTCTGTCGACGTGTACCTGCCGATGGTGAGGAAGATTTGGCGCGTGATGTTTTCAGGCTGGAAGCAAAAGTCTGTTCCCACTGGATGTGGTGTTTAACTTTCCCTTCGCATTTCCAGTAGTCCCGGAACTGCTGTAATTCGACGTCGGTATACCCTGGTAGATCCCCAAGGTTTATTCCCCACTGCGCAGCCTGGCGTACAAAGTCATCACCAGGTGTCCAGTCATCTGTGATCGGAAATTTGCCTATGGGCGGTAAAAAGCCACTTGGCGCGTATAACTCTCTCTCTTGGTTTTCTTTTAGATCTGTATCTGTATCTGGATCTTTATTAGTTGGGTTTCCGTTGGCATTCTGTTTTAACGGTGGCTCAACACCCGTTGAACACCCGTTGTTATTTTGTTGGTTATTCGCTCCTTTTTTAGCTTTTCTCGCCTGAGCGGATGCTTTTCCAGCTGCTGACTTTTGGCTGATCGAGTTTTTAACCGCCTCCAGATCACGCTCTATACGCTCCTGTACCCATTCGGTTCCGTTATCGTTAAAAAACTCTTTCAACGAAGGTTCAACGGCATCCCAACGGTCGTTACTCAGCCGTGCAATTTTCGATAGTCGGTTTTTGGGGATCGGGCGACCTGTTTGCCAATAATTGAACATCAGTAGCAGGTATGCGCCATGCTCTTCTGTAGACAGATGCATGGTGTCCGCCAGGTAATCAGCAATGTAAAGTTGCATGTAAGGCAGAGCTGCCATGGTTACTCCCTTGTCCGGTTTCCCGGCGCGTAATGGTTATTGCTCAAAACTCGATTAAAACAATTGCGGCGCTACGGCACTTATACTCGCCAGTAGTGGTCCCGCCGCGTCAGCTGGTAACATGTTGAACAATGCGATTGCCGCTTCACGAATCTCCTTCTCAAGCTTCTGTAATGGCGCGCCAACTAATTTCGCCTGGTGTGCCTCACTGCACTCCTTGATAGCGCTAGCCACCAGCTCCGCTTCTGTGCTCGCATTACTTAACCCGTGCTTCCTTGCGATCTGAACTGGCATAGCGCTGATGATTGAGCCTGACAGCCGCATAACGTAAGACGTGTACTTTTCTGACCCTCCTTCGTTTTTCAGATATCGGAATAAATTCTGTTTATTAACAGCAATTCCGCGGCCATCTGCCTTGGCCCACTCTTCAGCCACCAGCTGAGCTATCCGTTCCTGTGCCTGCCCTGGTAACGTTGATTCCCATTCACGAACGGCAGCCAATATGACGCGGTGCTGAATGCTGTCGCGGCGCTGGGGTTTAAAATGATTTTGCGTTTTCAACGGAACAGCTAAGCGTTGGCTATGATGTTGATATGTTACTGATTGCATGATTAAGCCTCCTTTTGAGGTAAACCATCAGTGGGGTTAGGATAAAGATCAGGACGCAATTCGTGGGGGATAACTTGCCAGTCCAAAGCCCTGCAAGCGTTTAGAACCTCTGTGCTGGCGACTTGGGTACGAAACCAAGCTGAAACAGTTTGCGAATTTTTACCAAGCCGGCGAGCCAGCTCTGATTGACTACCACATAACGTAAGTATTTTTTTCTGGGTCTGTTCTTTCATGGTGCCTCCTGATTTTGTTTTCATATGATTGAAAATAAAATTTTCATTGTCAAGAAAATAGAACGATCCAATCTGCAAAAAAACTTTGTATCCTTACTTAATGGTTTGATTTGGATATGAATATGAACTTTGAAGAAAGACTGATAAGAGCCCTCGAAGAAGCTGGCATATCTCAATCTGAGTTAGGCCGCCGGGTTGGTGTGAACTCTCAATCCGTCAGTGGCTGGTGCAACTCTGGAATTATTCCAAGAAAGGAAAAGTTGGCTTTGCTGCCGGAAGCTCTAGGTAAGCCCTTGTATTGGTTCTTTATGACTGATGCTGAAGAAAAATGGCTTAAGGAAACCACCGAGAGCAAAACTATCCTAAATGATAAGCAGCAGCGATTGCTGGAGGTATTCGATCAGCTTCCAGAGTCTGAGCAAGATCGGTTTATTGCCCTCGCTAATGAAAGGCTCGATGAGTTGGATAAATTCATGGCAGAATTCCTCAAGAAAAGAAAAATTGAACCCCCAATACCTCACGACTGAGATAGAACCCCACCAAACAGCCGCAATCGCGGCTTTTTTTTCGCCTAAAATTCACAAAATGTAAATACCCGCAGACTTCATTGAAAGTTTTATCTTCAATAAAAACTTGACCAATGAAAATATTATTTGTAGTCTGATTTTAGAAAATCAGTCATCAAGGCAGGACGCCCACGAAGTAGCTGCCGGCGGCATACGAATCACCGGATGAGATGGCAGGCATTAACACGCAGCAGGTTCAACGTTCCGCCAGCCTGGCGACAAGGGCAACACAAGAGGATAAATCCATGATCGATTTCGCACGTAAACCAGTGCGGTGTCAGGCCGTACATCTAAATCGCATTGAAGTCATCATTCGACTGATTTGCTACACGCTTGCCCAGAAGGGCGACCCGTCTGCCGACCAACAGACCGTAGTTCGTTAATAACGAGTTTGACCAATGGCTGTTGCCAGCCTCATGCCCGGTGCACAGGGCATTGTGATGGTAATACCACCATCGTAACCAAACAGGAGACGAAGACCTGTTCTGGTTAAATTGGAAAAGTGTTCTTAGCCCGTCCCGTGGCGGGCTTTTTTCCGGAGGTTTTTATGTCAGCGAACGATCTGGCATTGCGCTTCAGCAGCGCACCAGCAGAGGCATTAATCGGGGTTTTGCCTGTTCTGGAAGTAAAAGAAGCATTACGTGAAGAAGTTGAAAGTGATGTGATGGATGAAGTCTGGACTGAGCACAACTTTGAAATGGAAGCGATGGGTGAACAAGTTGATGAAACAGCCAGGCTCGCTCGTAAGTTTGAATGTGCGGCTGAAGCTCTTGGAACGGCGATCAAACTTGCTCTGACTCTCCCACATAATGAGGCAATGCAGGTTCTGAATGACGCCTTAAACGATAACCCAGGATACGGTCGCGAACCGGCAAAGGATGCGTGATGGAGTTTGGAATAAAACGTGTGGTGGCTTCAGTTCAGGTCGTTGCCATCCTCAACAGAATTTACAACGGCAGCCCGGTTTCCATCGCATCTATCAGCAAGGAATCAAAGCTGTCTGTGTCTTACCTGGAGCAAATCTTCTCGAAGCTGCGCAGCAGTGAAATCGTCACCAGCCAGCGTGGCGCTGGTGGCGGGTACCACCTTAACAAAGCAAACCCCAGCGTGGCTGACGTCGTTCGCGCCGTTACTCACACGCCTGATTCATTTGAGCCCGTGCTGAATGCTCTGGAGTGGGTCCCCGTCGCACAGCTGGCGCAGGGAAAATCCCCTACCCCATAAAGCACAAAACCCGCGCAAGGCGGGTTAAGTACCCGGTCAGCCGACCAAAGCTTTCCGGAACGAGTTTTGACCAATAACCACTACCTTAGGCGGCGATCATCAGCTGCCGGGTATCTTACAATCCTATGGAGCCCGAACGCAATGTTAACGTATGCGTATCTTATTAAAGCCAAAGCGAAAGCAACTGAGGCAAAAAACCTGTTTTGCTGGTTCTCTGCGAAATCAGATTCCCGTGCAGAACGCGAAATCCTCAATATTCTCGAAGACAACGATATTGCCGTCGGTCGTGGCGCCGACTATCAATTACCTGTCCGCACCAACTGGTTTGTTGTTGACGATCTTCCTGAGGAAAGCACACTTGATGACACATGGTGCGATCGTTACGAACTGGCAGAAGATCAGCAAACGTGGCAACTGAAACAGAAGCTTGATCATGAGAATCAGGAGACTTCCTGCCAGCAAAAACCTGAAACTACCAGTGCCAATGTACCCACCAGCGATGCACCAACGTTGCTCCGCCCCATATCTCGCCTGCGCCTGTCTCAGCGACTGATTGCGCACCTGGTCAATGACACTGAAGAGAAGGAAATCAGTGAAGCGCAGCACATCCAGATCGGACAAATGGTACTGGACGAAAATGATCTCTATGTACAAAACCTGTTACTGGCCGTTGCGAATGTGCCGGCGGTGAAAGAGCTTTCTGCTCATGTTGAGTGGAAGCTGGCAAATGCAATAAAAGAAGTTTTTGACCGTGAGCAGGTCTATACCGTTGCTTCATTTGAGCAATTTATTACCGAATGGATTGAAGAACCAGAAAAGCGAGCTCTTACCGTTCAGGAGTGGGTTAATCAAAAGAAAGCAGGAGTTGCGGGTGATGAACATACCACTCCACCTGTAACGCCTGAACTCATTACCGTTGCGACTCTCCCGCTACGCCAGCGCCTTTTGGCTCAGTTTATTTCTGATGAATATGCTTACCATATTGATACTGAGCAGAAGAAAACCATTCAAGAACTCGAGCTGGATGTGGATAACAGCTATGTGCAGAACCTGCTGCTTGCCGCCGAGAATGTAGAACCATTCAGGAAGGCGCCAGAGATCGATATCTGGAAGATTGTCAGCGCGCTGAAAACCGTTTTTCCGGTTGATGGAAAACGAGTTGAACTGGTCACCGTCATTCAGTTCTTTAAGGCCTGGTTCAACACTGAGTACATTGACCGTGGGCTGCTGGTTAAAGAGTGGTGTAAGGGCAATCGTGTGTCGCAGATTCAGCGCACTGACTCCGGAACCAACGCTGGTGGAGGCAATAAGACCGATCGCAACCCGCAACTTGTCCACACGCTGGATACTCTGGACATTGATATTGCGCTGGCCACACTTCCAATGGATTTCAACATCTACGATATTCCTGGTGGCGTTTTCCGTCGTGCAAAAGAGATCATTTCTAAAAACGAAAGCCCTTTCAAAGAGTGGTCCGCCGCCCTGCGCAAACGCGCTGGCATCCTGGATTATTCCCGCGCCGCTATTTTCGCGCTTATTCGTAGTGCAGAAGAAAACACTCACCATTTCCCGGAACTGCTGAGCCGTTACATCAACAAAAACCTGACTGAAACCGACCACCAGCACCCAACTGAAGAAACCCTGGCGGCAGCCGGTCACGTACCAGAAAAAAGCTGGGAAAACGAGATTAAAGAGAAGTCCACAGCTGAACAGAAGGCAATAACCGAGCAACCAGAAATCGCCAACATGGGCAACGGTGTTTTCTCCATCGATGGTCTGATGGGTAACCAGCCGGCGCCAGCGCTTTCTGTCGTAGACCAGGTACGCCAGCGCGCCGTCGAAGAAAAATTACATCAAGCCAATACCGAGGAAACCACCAGCGATGTGCAGATGGAAAAAACTGACAACAGCGAAATCAAAGCCAATCCTGATGTGCCTCAGGGCGAAGCAGCAGCTTTGCCAGTTGAAAGCACTGATGCAACTGGTGAGCCTCCAGCTTCCCTGAATAATGAACCCGTTCACCATATAGATACGGATCACCTGAACGCTTTTTATACTCACCTGATGGTTGATTTGGAAACTATGGGCAGCGGTCCTGATGCACCAATAGTCTCTATCGGCGCCGTATATTTTGATCCTTCAACTGGTAACACTGGTGCCGAATTTTACCAGGTTGTCAGTCTTGAATCATCGATGTCGTTTGGCATGAAACCGGATGCGTTGACAATTCAGTGGTGGTTGAAACAATCATCTGAAGCCCGCTCAGCCATTCTTGTTGATGAGGCCCTGGGGCTGCGTGAAACCCTTGAACTACTGGCTGACTTTATTGCTGAAAATTCTGCTAACGGTAGTCACACCGTTCAGATGTGGGGTAATGGTTGCTCGTTTGATAACGTCATTCTCCGCCGCGCATATGCCTTAACAGAAACTCCTTTTGCTGTTCCGTTCTGGAATGACAGGGACGTAAGGACCATGGTTGAACTGGGTAAATCTGTCGGTATCAACCCACGCTTCGACATCCCGTTTGAAGGCGACATGCACAATGCGCTTTCTGACGCCCGGCATCAGGTCAAATACATATCTGCAATCTGGCAACGTCTGACCGCAAACTGATTATTGAATATCAACCAGTGCCAGCTGTTGCGCGTATCGTAATGGCTGGCTATCGAGGTGAAAGTGAAACTTGTATCACTCGAACGCTGGGCGGAACTCAGATATGAAGTACCGCCACCAATAGGAACGCTAAGGAAATGGGCGCGAAACGGGAATATCTACCCAGCGCCAGAGAAGGAAGGCACCCAGTATCGCGTCAGGCCGGATGCGGTTTTTATCCGACCAAATAAATATTGTAAAACGATCAACACAAACCAAAGCAGACACCCGTTAAAAGGGCGATTGATAGAGAGGATTATCGATGGCGAGGCCGGACAAGTATGACGCTAATTTGCCTAAGAATCTGACCTATCGTAAAGCCAGGAAGTCATATTCCTGGCGCAATCCCGTCGACGGAAAAGAGATATCTCTGGGTAAA
The DNA here is from genome assembly GCF_026719375.1 of Citrobacter sp. W9. Lineage (NCBI taxonomy): Bacteria > Pseudomonadati > Pseudomonadota > Gammaproteobacteria > Enterobacterales > Enterobacteriaceae > Citrobacter > Citrobacter sp. W9. The sequence continues at coordinate 15,469 of NZ_JAPPTE010000023.1, forward strand.
ATTTCGCGCAGGGAAGCGATCGCCCAGGCCATTGAAGCAAATCACTACATCGATAAAAATTACACTCCAATCGCCCTACTCGAACAACTGAAAGGTACTAATGAATACACCATGGCCAGCTGGCTCGATCGGTACGAAATTATCCTGCAACGACGCAAGCTGGCGACCAATACTTACAAAGTTCGCGCCGGGCAGCTGGCGACCATTAGAGAATACTTTGGCGTAATGATACTGGCCAGCATAACCACCCGAGATGTGGCTGAGTTTATTGATCGCTGGACGGAGTGCGGCAAAACAACGATGGCAGGAACCATGCGATCAGTACTGTCTGATGTTTTCCGTGAGGCCGTTGTGGAAGGACGTGTTGATTCCAATCCTGTGGACCCAACTCGAGCACCTAAAATTAAAGTGCTGCGCGAGCGCCTGGAATATGAAATGTTTGTGGCCGTTCGTGCTGGTGCAGAGCGCATGCCAGCATGGTTCGGCCTGGCGATGGATCTCGCCCTGGTCACCGGTCAGCGACGTGAAGACGTCGCCCGGATGTGCTTCAGTGACATTAAAGATGAACGACTGTACATCGAGCAACAAAAAACCGGGTCTTGCCTGGCTATCCCACTTTCACTGACGTTGAAAGCATCCGGCCTGAGGCTGTCGACCATCATCGATCGCTGCCGGCTTGTCAGTCGATGCGATTTTTTGATAAGCCCCGGGATCAGAAAAAACAGCGAAGACGGAAGCATAAACCTGGACAGTCTGACAAAAGGTTTTGTGAAAGCACGAAATTTTTCTGGTTTAAAGTTTTCAGAAAACCCACCTTCATTTCATGAAATTCGGAGTCTGGCGGGAAGGATGTATGAGAAGGAATTCGGGAAGGATTTTGCGCAAAAACTGCTGGGGCACAAGTCAGAAAAAATGACTGAGAAGTATCTTGATACGAGAAAAAAAGAGTATGTGCTGATCTAATTTTTCTTCGTAAATGAATTGTGAATGTTAAAAATGGTGTGGTATAACGAATAAAGACCGAATATTTGAATTCGGACAAATTTCGGACATTTTCGGACATGGAGTCCTAAGTGACTGAAATTAAAGCCCGATAAAAAGAGACCGAATACGATTCCTGTATTCGGTCCAGGGAAATGGCTCTTGGGAGAGAGCCGTGCGCTAAAAGTTGGCATTAATGCAGGCTAAGTTACCCTGCCATTTAAGAATAGATGACAGCGCCAGGTTTTCCAGTCCGCGACTAAAGTGACCGGAAAAAAAGGCAGTCTGTTACACGACCAAATGTAAAAACCGCAAGTTCTCCTGTGAGATCCTGCGGTTTTTTTATTGGAAATCAGAACGCTACATCTGACAATTAACAGAGTTTTTCTGCACGCTCAACAAACGGCGCCAGGCTCATTTTTTCACCCGGTTTCGTCGGGTCATCAATCTGGATAATCTCAATCGGCTTCGCCGTGGTTTTACCGCTCGCAACCTGTTCTCTGGCAACATCATTCAATGGATATTGCACCAGCGTGCTGGGATTGATGACATACAGCGCGTGACCTGCACGGCAGGTCAGCATCACCTCTTCCCGATTAAACGCCCACTTATCTTTGCCAACCTCAAAACGGCTGACGGTGATGACCTGTGGCGCTGCCAGCGCGGCCCCTGAACTTGCCAGTAGTAGTAAAGAGAGAATGATTTTTTTCATGCGTTTTGCCAGTCCATCAATCAAAAAGGTTCGAGGGTTGCAAACAGGCTGACAATCGCCAGCACAACGGCCCCTATTCCCCATTCCAGTTTTGTCATCCAAATGAAATAGAGCGTCACACAGCCATTATCCTGCTGCATGCGTGGTACCAGAACATACCGATTCGCCAGGGCAATCGCTACCATTAGCATGACAAGGGCACCTTTTAACAAAAGCAGTTGCCCATAAGCCATGTGCCAGGAGCCGGAAACACCGACAATAAACAGGGCATTCATAATCCCGGTAAGTAAAACCCCGGCAACGAAGAGATGCCCATAGCGGGAGAAACGCATCATGGTTCCGATCGCTTGTTCCCGCCAGCGGCCCTGCGCCATTCTCATACAGTAAAGTACGGGCAGCAAGCCGCCAAACCAGGCGGCGGCACATATCAGATGTAAGGCATGGTTAACCTGTTGGATAGCCCCAGCGACGCCAGTATGCAGCGTTGCATGTCCAACGCCTGCCAGCAAAATAAACTGAGCAATCGTCAGCATCAAGAGCAGTCGCGACATGCTGCGCGGCACAACGATGGTCACCACCAACGTGACCATCGCGAGGATAATCTGCCATAGCCAGACGCCGCCAAATTGCGTCTGCAGAACGGCGCCCCAAACGTCTGTAGAGACGACATCCCGCCATCCTGAGCCCATTAAGCCCCCCTGGATCGCCAGCATTAGCGTCGCGCTGATAAAACTCCACGTCGCGGCATGGCGTTGCAGACGTAAAAAACGACGCATCATTAAACGGCGAACCGAAACGGGAGCCAGCCATGCGCCGTAAAGCGCACAACCAAACACCAGCATCAACGCGGTAAAATGAATAAATCGCAGGGCAACCCAGGTAAATGCCAGCATCGGTTATTTCACGCTAAAGGTATATTGTCCCTTTGTCTTGTGACCATCCACGGATACAACGTGCCAGTCCACCGTATATTTTCCGGCCTTCAGCGTTTGAGCGAGCGGAATAATCAGTTGCGTTTTGTCCTGATCGCTGCGGGTCGCTTTGCCCGTCTTGATTGATTCCTTTTGTGGACCTGTCAGCGTTGCGCCGCTGAACGCAGGTTCGACGCCTTCAGAAAAATTCAGCGTCAGCGCCTGGGGAGAAGCGGTGACTTCCGCATTCGCCGCCGGACTTTGTTTTGTCAGGTGAGCATGCGCCAATGCAGCGGGTGTTGCGAGGAGGCTGGCGAGTACGATGAGAGTATTACGTAGCGAAGATGCAGATGAAGCCATTTCAACTATTCCTTTTTGTTATGTCTAATCTATAGAGAATAACCTTCTACAATGATCGAGTCGAGAATCATCAATTCTGTCTTGCCATTAATGCGCACTCTTAGTAACTTTGCGCGCCGGAAGACAGAGAAAAGGAGCAGCCTATGAACATCAATCTGGCCAAACTTGAGCAAGCCGAAATGGATAAGGTCAATGTTGACCTGGCCGCGGCGGGTGTCGCATTTAAAGAACGCTACAATATGCCGATCGTTGCCGAAGTGGTTGAACGTGAACAGCCCGAACATTTACGCGACTGGTTTCGTGAAAGACTCATCGCGCATCGCCTGGCATCCGTCTCCCTTTCACGTTTACCGTACGAGCCGAAAGTTAAATAAAACTTATATTACGTTACGATTCCTTACATGATGCCTGCTACAGTATAAGTATATTCTTAATCTATACTTTAAAGATGGTTGTAGACACTATGAAAAGGAAATCATTATGTCACACTGGAAAATCGCAGCAGCACAATACGAACCCCTTCACACATCAGTGACCGAAAACGTTGCCCATCACCTGCAATTCATTCAGGCAGCCGCACAATGCCAATGTGAATTGCTGGTCTTCCCCGCCCTCTCCTTGTTGGGCTGCGTTGATGAGAATGACTCCCTCCCAGCGCCACCTGATGAAGCGTTGCTGGAACCGCTGGCGCATGCCGCAGCGACTTACCGCATGACAATTATCGCGGGATTGCCGGTAGAGCATAACAATCGTTTTGTGAAAGGCATTGCGCTTTTCTCTCCCTGGATGACATCACCATTAACGTTTCATCAGAGCCACGGGGCCTGTATTGCCAGACAGCGCAATGCCATCAGCGTTGTGGATAGTCAGCCAGAAGGTATTGATATCGATCCTGCTTTTTCGTTATTCACCAGTAGCCAGTCCGTCAGCGAGCCAGAACTCCTCTCATCCGCATCTCAGCTACAAAGTTTCTCGCATAAATTTGCCATCGCGGTATTAATGGCCAATGCACGCGGGAGCAGCGCGTTATGGGACGAGCGAGGTCGATTGATTGTACGCGCCGACAGCGGTTCTTTGCTCTTAACCGGTCAACGCACGCCACGGGGTTGGCAAGGTGATATCATTCCTTTACGCTAGTCGTTTTGGTCGGGAGCATGGCATGTTGCGCATAATAGATACAGAAACCTGTGGTCTGCAGGGAGGCATTGTTGAGATTGCTTCTGTCGATGTGGTTGATGGAAAGATAGTTAACCCAATGAGCCACCTGGTGCGCCCTGACCGCCCCATTAGCCCCCAGGCGATGGCTATTCATCGCATTACTGAAGCGATGGTAGCCGATAAGCCATGGATTGAAGATATCATTCCGCACTATTACGGTAGTGAGTGGTATGTGGCGCACAACGCAAGTTTCGACCGCCGCGTATTGCCAGAGATGCCCGGAGAGTGGATCTGCACCATGAAGCTCTCCCGTCGATTGTGGCCAGGAATCAAATACAGCAATATGGCGCTGTACAAATCACGTAAGCTGAACGTTCAGACGCCTGCAGGCCTGCATCACCACCGCGCTCTGTACGATTGCTACATCACTGCGGCTTTGCTGATCGACATCATGCAGACTTCAGGCTGGACCGCAGAGCAGATGGTCGACATTACCGGCCGCCCTGCATTACTCACTACTTTCACATTTGGTAAGTACCGTGGAAAACCGGTATCAGAGGTGGCAGAACGCGATCCGGGCTATCTGCGTTGGTTATTTAATAACCTCGACAGTATGAGCCCGGAGCTGCGATTAACGCTGAAGCACTATCTGGATAACATCTGATCTGAAGCTTGCCCAGACAGCGTTCCCTGTGCCAGCCCAATCAAAAACGCGTACTCCAGGGCCACGCCTTCGTAAGATTTAAAACGCCCGGACTTACCGCCGTGCCCGGAATCCATATCCGTGCACAGTAACAGCAAGCGATCGTCCGTTTTCAGCTCACGCAATTTTGCCACCCACTTTGCCGGTTCCCAGTATTGCACCTGGGAGTCGTGTAATCCCGTCGTGACCAGCAAATGCGGATAATCCTGCGCGGTGACGTTGTCATAGGGGCTGTAGCTTTTCATATACGCATAGTACTGCGGATCCTGCGGATTACCCCATTCCTCAAATTCACCGGTGGTGAGTGGAATTGACTCATCCAGCATCGTGGTCACCACGTCGACAAACGGCACCTGGGCGATCACGCCATGGAACAAGTCCGGGCGTTCATTAATGGCGACGCCCATTAACATTCCTCCGGCGCTTCCCCCCATGCCGTAGCATAACGATGGCGCACCATAACCCATTCTTAGCAGCGCATCGCAGACATCGAGGTAATCATTGAAGGTATTTTTCTTGTGCAGAAACTTACCGTCTTCGTACCATTGCTGACCCAATTCACCGCCGCCACGCACATGGGCAATGGCGTAAACAAAGCCGCGATCCAATAAGCTTAAACGGCTGCTACTGAAATCAGCATCCATGCTGGCACCATACGAGCCATAGCCGTAAACCAGTAGTGGATTTTTCCCTTTCAGGAAATACTTTTGATGATAAACCAGCGAGACCGGAACCTCAGTACCATCACGGGCGGTGATCCAGACATGTTCGCTGCGGTAATTCGCCGCATCAAATCCGGGAACCTCCGTCTGCTTAAGCACGCGACGCTCCCCGGTGTCCATATCGAGTTCAAACAACGTGTCCGGCGTGGTCATGGAGGAATAGCCATAGCGCAGGCGCGATGTCTCCGGTTCCGGGTTATAGGCAAGCCAGGTCACATACGCCGGATCGTCAAAGGCGATACCGATCACTTCGCGCGTTTTGCGATTGATCTGACGCAGACTGGTTAAACCCTGCTGGCGTTCTTCCACCACCAGCCAGTCGGTAAACAGGGTAAACCCCTCCAGCATGACGTTCTCGCGCGGCGGGATCAGCACCTCCCACGCTTGTTCATTGCGTACGCGCGTGCGGTACAGACCAAAGTTTTTACCTTCACGATTAGAACGCAGATAAAACTTGTGCTGATAGTGATCGAGGCTGTACTCATGGTCTTTACGCCGCGCTAAAAAAAGCAAAGGTTCGGCGTCGGCCAGTTCTGCATCCAACAGCAGAACCTCACTGGTCGTCGCGCTGGCGATATGGATCACCACATAATGTAACGAGGTGGTTTTATGCAGACTGACATAAAACATGTCATCGGCTTCTTCGTACACCAATTCGTCCAGTGACGAGGGAGATCCAACGGTATGCCGCCAGACCTGGTACGGCAGTAACGTCGTGGCGTGTTTGCGAACGTAATAGAAGGTCTGGGAATCATTCGCCCAGACCAGATCCGCTTCAACGTTATCCAGTACTTCCGGATACCAGTTGCCGCTTTCCAGATTGCGGAAGCGAACGCCATATTGCCGCCGGGAGAGGTAATCTTCGGCCAGCGCCATAATGCTGTTATCGGGTGATATCGCCAGCCCTCCCAGCGTATAAAATTCACTGTGGGCTGCGCGTTGGTTGCCGTCCAGCAGAGTATCCCATTCATCCCACTCTTCGCTGAGAACCGACTGGCGCTGATAAATGGCATATTCACATCCCGGTTCATAAATATGCCGGTAACGATAACCATTTTTCACATAGGGAGCGGACGCATCCTGTGGGGGAATACGGTCGATAATTTCTTTCAGAACGCGGTCCTGCAAAGCCTGCTGCGAAGCCATAACCTGATGGCCATACGCATTTTCCTGTTGCAGGTATTCGAGCACGTCCGGCTGCGAGCGGGTGTCGTCTCGCAACCAGTAATAATTATCAACACGTGTATCGCCATGCTGCGTCATGGCGTGAGGAATACGAGAAGCTTTTGGTAGCATGTCATTGTTCTTTTGCTTAAACATCCTATAAGGGTGGCAAAAGACAGCGATGATGCAAGCGAAACATGCGCCTTAGCGATAAGTAATTAACCCGGTAAAGCCTGTTTTTGCGCCTTGAGATCCTGTTCAATGCCGTCACGAACATCCTGTGGGATCTTCAACGCATCCCCCAGAGCATTCAGATAGCTGCGCTCCATAAAGTGGTCGATATCAATCGCCGCACAGCTCAGGAAGTATATTTCCAGCGCCTCTTCTTCGTTGCGGATCCCTTGCGCCAGGCGCTGAGGATCCAGCGGTTGTTCGATAGCCCGCTCAATCAGAACGCGGCCTTGCTCCTCAACACCCGCGTCACGAAGCTGCTGTTCAATGGCGGTACGCTCTTTGGCATCAATATGACCATCGCTTTTAGCCGCAAAAACCAGCGCCAGGATCAGGCGTTCAGTTCGCTCATCCAGCGGCGAGCTTTGTACGCCGAACTGCGGCTCATCCTGATGCGCGGCGCGAACTTTATCTTTGTATTTGTTCCACAGCACGGTTCCGGCAACCGCACCACCACCCACCAGAAGCGCGCTGGTGCCGTATTTGCTCAGTAACTTACGTGAGGATTTGTTGGCAACCAGTAATCCCGCCAGACCGCCTAACGCGCCAGGGACCAGAAGTTTACTCAGCCCTTGCTCGCCGGAAGATGATGCGGAGGATCCTTTTTGCCCAAGAAGAGATTGTAGTTGGTTCAGCCAGTTAGCCATTTTGCCCCTCAAGTACAGACGAATAATCGTCAAAGCGTACCCGAGGGGATGTCAGGAAGTGTTCAGCTCATCAAAAGATGTGCAAATACGCTCATTACTGCGGTTGATACTCCGCCGTTCCGGCCTGGCAGTCGACTTTTACCTGATAGTGAATATCCGCGCTTTTTCCGCGAACCGTCAGCGGGACCGACCATTTGCCATCTTTGCCCGTAATATCGGGGGTATTAACCCAGGCGACAGGATCGGCTTGCCCAACACGCTTTTGATCGTCAGCCCAGCGCGCGATGCGATTTTGTTGATAATCACGTTTCACGCTCGCCGCAATACCATCAGCATTCAGCCCTTCGCATTTTGGAAACTGAACATTTTTGCTTTCCATGTTTGCCGCAAAAACAGATACGCTGGCAGATAACAACAGCAGGCTTAATAACGCTCTTTTTTTATACATTTTTTTCTCCTTTATCTCCCCTTCGTCTTTCCGGTCGCATGTAGCAACGCGAAAAGACGTCAGGGATTGCACAATGATTCAGGAAAAAGCATGGTACAAAACGTCAGGAGCGCAAGTCGTTTCAGGCAGCCTGGGTATCATCCTCAGCGTGCGCGTCATCTTTAACGGCCTGCGGAGACGGCAGCTTGCCGTTTTTCAGGATGGCGCTCAGCACATCTTTTTGCTCAGCCAGCCACAGGGAAAGCGCTTCACGCTGCTCGTCTTCAAGCGCTACCGGTGACTGCTCCAGCCATGTGTCGAGCAAATCCGCTGTATCAAGCATTTTGTCATACGCATCGGCTTCCTTTTTGCTGGTAAACGACATTTTTTCCTCACCTTCCCGAATGACTACGTATTTAACTTCAACCGCCATTTTTGCAGCCTCTTAAATTACCTGTATTTATGTACAGTATATTCTTTTTGCGCCCTGAAATCAACCTGGCAATAAAGACAGACGCAAACGTTTTCGTATATACTGCGCCCAGATAAAACAGGGGATTAATTTATGACGTTATTAGGCACAGCGCTGCGTCCCGCAGCAACGCGAGTGATGTTATTAGGTTCAGGTGAACTGGGTAAAGAAGTGGCGATCGAATGCCAACGCCTGGGTGTGGAAGTCATTGCCGTGGATCGTTACCCCGACGCGCCAGCCATGCACGTTGCCCATCGCTCATACGTAATCAATATGCTCGATGGCGAAGCGTTACGCGAGGTTGTCGAGCGCGAAAAACCACATTATATCGTGCCGGAAATAGAGGCGATTGCCACGGATATGCTGGTAAAGCTGGAACAGGAAGGGCAACACGTTGTGCCGTGCGCACGAGCGACCCAACTGACCATGAACCGCGAAGGGATCCGTCGCCTCGCCGCAGAGGAACTGTCTTTACCAACCTCTTCTTTTCGCTTTGCAGACAGCGAAACTCGCTTTCGCGAGGCCGTCGCCGAAATTGGCTTTCCTTGCATCGTGAAGCCAGTAATGAGTTCCTCAGGTAAGGGGCAAAGCTTTATTCGTTCAGCCGATCGGCTCACCGAAGCCTGGAACTATGCTCAACAGGGAGGCCGGGCAGGCGCCGGGCGCGTTATCGTCGAAGGCGTGGTAGATTTTGATTTTGAAATTACCCTGCTTACCGTTAGCGCCGTTGATGGCGTACACTTTTGCGCGCCGGTAGGGCATCGTCAGGAAGATGGCGATTATCGTGAATCCTGGCAGCCTCAGCAGATGAGCGACCTGGCGCTGGCGCGCGCGCAGGAGATTGCCCGTAAAGTCGTGCTGGCGTTAGGCGGCTACGGTCTGTTTGGCGTGGAGCTGTTTGTCTGCGGTGATGAGGTCATTTTTAGCGAAGTCTCCCCTCGCCCGCACGACACCGGAATGGTGACCTTAATTTCGCAGGACCTGTCTGAGTTTGCCCTGCACGTTCGCGCATTTCTCGGTCTGCCCGTTGGCGCAATCCGTCAGTATGGGCCTTCCGCTTCCGCCGTTATTCTGCCGCAACTTAGCAGCCAGAATGTGACGTTTGATAACGTACAGGCCGCCGTGGGCGCTGGCCTGCAAGTACGATTCTTTGGTAAGCCGGAGATCGACGGGAGCCGTCGTTTAGGCGTGGTACTGGCTACAGCGCAAACCATTGAAGACGCGGTTGAACGCGCGAAACACGCCGCCGCACAGGTGAAAGTTACAGGATAAAAAACCAGCCCCGTAGGCCGGATAAGGCGTTGATGCCGCATCCGGCCTACGGTTTACACATTAACGGCTTACTGCTTCGCGCCTTCTACTGCTTCACGAGCCAGTTTGGTAATGCGTTCGTAATCGCCAGCTTCCAGCGCATCTGCCGGAACCAGCCAGGAACCACCGATGCACAGCACGCTTTTCAGCGCGAGGTAGTCACGGTAATTCGCCGGAGAGATACCACCGGTTGGGCAGAAACGTACCTGAGAGAACGGGCCCGCAATCGCCTGCAGCGCTTTAGTACCGCCGTTCGCTTCCGCCGGGAAGAATTTGAACTCTTTCAATCCGTAGTCCATACCCAGCATCAGTTCAGAAACCGTGCTGATGCCAGGGATCAGCGGAATAGTCCCTTCCGTTGCGGCTTTTAACAGCGGCTCGGTCAGACCCGGGCTGATAGCAAACTGCGCACCGGCTTCGGTGACTTCAGCCAGTTGTTGCGGATTCAGTACAGTACCTGCGCCGACGATGGCGTCCGGAACTTCTTTCGCGATCGCGCGAATGGCATCCATCGCACATGCGGTACGTAAGGTCACTTCCAGAACGCGCACGCCACCTGCAACCAGCGCTTTTGCCATCGGCACCGCATGTTCCAGTTTATTAACCACAATAACCGGTACAACCGGGCCAGTGGTCAGGATTGCTTCTGCACTTGTCTTCCAGTTTTTCATCAGAGTTTTCTCTCGCCTGATTACAAAATAAGTCTTAAAAAGTGATACAGGTTGCGCCCTGCTCCGCTCCGGACAGCTTCTCACGCAACGCGCTGAACATTTCACGTCCGGTCCCCACGCGCGATGCGCTGAGGTCTGGAATGTGAGGCTGACGTGAAGCAAGTTCTTCTTCGTCAACCAGCAGCGTCAATTCACCTGTCTGTCCATTCACACGAATGATGTCGCCATCACGTACTTTTGCCAGCAGACCGCCATCATAGGCTTCTGGGGTTACATGGATTGCTGAAGGCACTTTACCTGAAGCACCTGAAAGTCGTCCATCGGTAACTAACGCAATTTTGAAACAACGGTCCAATAATACACCAAGTGGCGGCATGAGTTTATGTAATTCTGGCATTCCGTTCGCTTTTGGTCCCTGATGACGCACAACAACTACGCAATCGCGGTCAAGCAGACCGGCATCGAACGCCGGTAACACATCGTGCTGACTTTCAAAAACGACTGCCGGCGCTTCAATAACCTGATTTTCAACCGGTACCGCCGACGTTTTCATCACTGCGCGCCCGAGGTTACCGCTCAGCACTTTAGTGCCGCCGTGGTGAGAGAAAGGTTGGTCAAAGGTGGCAATCACGTTGCTGTCCAGTGATTTCGCCGCCCCTTCGCGCCAGTCCAGTTCACCGTTGTTAAGCCACGGCTCCATGGTGTAACGCGATAAACCGAATCCGGCAACGGTATTCACATCTTCATGCAGCAGACCCGCGTTCAGCAGCTCACGCATTAGCACCGGTACGCCGCCCGCCGCCTGGAAATGGTTAATATCCGCCGGACCGTTCGGGTACAAACGCGCCATCAGCGGCACGATATCGGACAGATCGGAGAAGTCATCCCAGTTAATCAGAATCCCGGCCGCGCGCGCCATGGCCACCAGATGCATCGTGTGGTTAGTTGAGCCCCCGGTCGCCAGCAGCGCCACAATTCCGTTCACCACCACTTTTTCATCGATCATTTTACCGATCGGCATCCATTCATTGCCGTTCCCGGTAAGACGCGTAACCTGACGGGCGGCAGCAGCGGTCAACGCTTCACGCAGCGGCGCATCCGGATGGACGAATGAGGAGCCTGGCAGTTGCATCCCCATGAACTCAACGACCATCTGGTTGGTATTCGCCGTACCGTAGAACGTACAGGTACCCGGTGCGTGATAAGACGCCGCCTCGGACTCGAGCAGCGCCATGCGATCAACTTTGCCTTCCGCATAGAGTTGACGAATACGCACTTTTTCTTTGTTCGCCAGGCCGCTCGCCATCGGCCCGGAAGGAATGAAGATTGACGGCAGATGACCGAATGACAGCGCCGCCATCACCAGGCCAGGGACAATTTTATCGCACACGCCGAGGAACAACGCGCCATCGAACATATTGTGAGAGAGACCTACAGCCGCTGACATCGCAATCACTTCACGACTGAGCAGCGAAAGCTCCATCCCATCCTGTCCCTGGGTAACACCATCACACATGGCCGGCACACCACCGGCAACCTGACCTACCGCATTGGCTTCATGCAGCGCCTGGCGAATGATAGCCGGATAATGTTCATATGGCTGATGCGCAGAAAGCATGTCGTTGTAGGAGGTAATGATCGCGATATTGTTACGCAGCATGCTTTTCAGCGATGCTTTGTCGTCCGGTTGACACGCGGCAAAGCCATGCGCCAGGTTACCGCATGCCAGTTGCGAACGATGAACGGTGGTCGATTTAGCTTGTTCAATACGGGCGAGGTAGGCGGAACGTGTATGGCGAGAACGTTCGACGATACGTTGTGTTACGCGTAACAAATTCGGATTCATAGAGGCTCCTAAAATTTATCTGTCAGAGCGGTAGGGTTAACAATGCTTATCAGTCGTGTTAAAAAGTGCTGAATCGCTTGTTTGCCGTAGCTCAGGGGCAAAATCGTTTCAGGCAGTGTAATAAAAAAAGCCCCGCGGGTGAATCCACGCGAGGCTTAAAAGTGCAAAAATTGTTCTGCAATCTGTGTTAGATCATGTTACCGGTAAAATAACCCCTATGGGTAAGGCGATCTTTTACTCGAATTCGTTCCAGGAACGACCATCTCGGGTGATCATTGCCACAGAGGCAACCGGTCCCCAGGTCCCTGCCTGATACGGTTTCGGCGCATCGTTGTCCATCGCCCATGCTTCGGTAATTGAGTCGACCCACTTCCAGGCTTCTTCAACTTCATCACGACGCACAAACAGCGCCTGAATACCGCGCATCGTTTCAAGCAGCAGTCGCTCATAGGCGTCGGCCAGATGCGTCTGGTTAAAGGTTTCGGAATAGCTCAGATCAAGCTTGGTGATTTGCAGGTTATGCTTGTGGTCCAGACCCGGCACTTTGTTCAGCACCTGGATATCAACACCTTCATCAGGCTGCAAACGAATAGTCAGCTTGTTCTGCGGCAGATCCTGCCAGGATTCCCGGAACAGATTCAGCTCAGGCGTTTTGAAATAGACGACGACTTCAGAGCACTTCGTCGGTAAACGCTTGCCGGTACGCAGATAGAACGGAACGCCCGCCCAACGCCAGTTATCAATATCCACACGGATCGCCACAAACGTTTCCGTATTGCTGCTTTTGTTCGCGCCCTCTTCTTCCAGATATCCCGGAACTTTTTTGCCCTGGGCAAAACCCGCGGTGTACTGACCGCGAACCGTCTTTTCACGCACGTTTGAGCGGTCGATACGGCGTAGTGATTTCAGTACCTTCACTTTTTCATCACGAATGCTGTCAGCGCTCAGGTCCGACGGCGGAGACATCGCGATCATGCACAAGATCTGCAGCAGGTGGTTTTGGATCATGTCGCGCATTTGACCGGCCTGGTCAAAATAACCCCAGCGACCTTCAATACCCACTTCTTCCGCGACGGTAATTTCAACGTGATCGATCGTGCGGTTATCCCAGTTGTTTACAAACAGGGAGTTGGCAAAACGCAGTGCCAGCAGGTTCAGCACCGTCTCTTTACCGAGATAGTGGTCGATACGATAAACCTGACACTCTTCGAAATATTCACCGACCTGATCATTGATCTCGCGCGATGTTGCCAGTGACGTTCCCAACGGTTTTTCCATCACGACGCGGGCAGGTTTAGCATTCAGCTTTGCTTCACCCAAACCTTTGCAGATCGCGCCAAAGGTGCTTGGCGGCATCGCGAAATAGTTAATCGTAGTCCGTGATTTCTGATCCAGCATTTCACCCAGACGGCTAAATGCGGCGGTATCATTGACATCCAGATTACAAAACTCCAGACGGCCGCTGAGGGTCTCCCACAAACCTTCATCAATTTTTTCTTTCATGAAGGTTTCGAGCGCTTCGCGCACAACCTTGGTATAGGCTGCTTTGTCCCAGTCGGCACGCCCTACCCCGATGATACGGGTTTCCGGGTTAATCTGGCCGGCCTTTTCCAGTTGATACAGGGAAGGCAGCAATTTCCGCCGCGCCAGGTCGCCCTTCGCGCCGAAAATGACCAGGTCACATGCCTGGGCTGTTTGCGTTACCGCCATGTCATTCTCCTCAATTAAGTGTCTGGTGCTTTTGCCAGAAACTGGTTGTAATTTTATTACAGTGCACTGTACTGCTTTTACGTGAATCCGGAAACCGTAAACGCTTATCCAGCCGTGCTGTTACTGCAAACAGGCGTTTGATTGGCGTTTACCTCTGCAAAATGGATAAAAAAGTCGCTTTTTTTCGTAGCCATGAAGAAGTAACAAAACCAGACTTCGATCATGTAATGAAAAAAAACAACAACTATTCTGTCCATTTTGCCCCGTTCCTTCCGTGGCAGGGGTAATATCTAGCAAATGTATCCCCCGATTTCCCCGTATCGCTGAAATCGTTTTTTCCCATGAGCCATGAGTCGACCTACATCATGAATATGCTGGAAAAAATCCAGTTAAAACTGGAACAGTTGAGCAAATCAGAGCGTAAAGTCGCTGACATTATTCTTGCCTCACCCGACCGGGCAATCCATTCAAGCATCGCTGCGCTTGCGCTGGAAGCCAACGTCAGCGAGCCGACGGTGAACCGCTTCTGTCGCAGTATGGATACGCGCGGCTTTCCTGATTTTAAACTGCATCTGGCGCAAAGTCTGGCAAATGGCACCCCTTATGTTAATCGTAATGTGGATGAGGATGACAGCGTAGAATCTTACACGGGAAAAATCTTCGAGTCGGCGATGGCAAGTCTTGACCACGTTCGCCAGTCTCTGGATAACACCGCGGTAAACAGGGCGGTGGATTTGTTAACCCAGGCGAAGAAAATTGCCTTTTTTGGCCTTGGGTCTTCCGCCGCGGTAGCGCACGACGCGATGAACAAATTTTTTCGTTTTAACGTACCGGTGATCTATTCCGACGATATTGTACTGCAACGTATGAGTTGCATGAATTGTAGCGACGACGACGTTATTGTGCTGATTTCGCATACCGGAAGAACCAAAACTCTGGTTGAACTGGCGCAGTTGGCGAGGGAAAACGACGCGATGGTTATCGCCTTGACCTCTCCCGGCACGCCGCTGGCGCGCGAAGCCACGCTGGCCATTACCCTCGACGTACCGGAAGATACTGACATTTATATGCCCATGGTCTCTCGACTTGCTCAACTGACCGTGATAGATGTGCTGGCTACAGGATTTACTTTGCGCCGCGGGGCAAAATTTAGAGATAACTTGAAGCGTGTCAAGGAAGCACTCAAGGAATCGCGTTTTGATAAAGAATTACTCATCAAGAGTGATGATCGCTAAAAGCAATAACAATGTTCTACCCTTTTATCATCCGGGTCGTTCATTTACCGTCAATGTTTGAGAACGACCGGATTAATGTTCACGCAACACCTAGTTGTTTCAGTCAACGGAGTATTACATGTCCAGAAGGCTTCGCAGAACCAAAATCGTTACCACGTTAGGCCCAGCAACTGATCGCGATAACAACCTCGAAAAAATTATCGCTGCGGGTGCGAACGTCGTACGTATGAACTTTTCGCACGGCTCTCCAGAAGATCACAAAATGCGGGCGGATAAGGTCCGTGAAATTGCCGCAAAACTGGGCCGCCATGTAGCTATTTTGGGTGACCTGCAGGGACCTAAAATCCGCGTATCAACCTTTAAAGAAGGTAAAGTTTTTCTTAATGTTGGCGACAAGTTCCTGTTAGACGCCAACCTTGGCAAAGGCGAAGGCGACAAAGAAAAAGTCGGGATCGATTATAAAGGTCTGCCTGCTGACGTCGTGCCAGGCGATATCCTGCTACTTGATGACGGTCGCGTACAGCTTAAGGTGCTGGAAGTCCAGGGAATGAAAGTCTTCACCGAAGTCACCGTCGGCGGCCCGCTGTCCAATAATAAGGGCATCAACAAATTGGGCGGCGGTCTTTCTGCTGAAGCCCTGACCGAAAAAGATAAAGCTGACATCGTCACTGCAGCGCAAATCAGCGTTGATTATCTGGCCGTCTCCTTCCCGCGCTGCGGCGAAGACCTGAACTATGCCCGTCGTCTGGCGCGCGACGCAGGTTGCGATGCGAAAATCGTCGCCAAGGTAGAACGTGCGGAAGCTGTCTGCGACCAGAATGCGATGGATGACATCATTCTGGCTTCCGACGTGGTGATGGTCGCGCGTGGCGACCTGGGCGTTGAAATCGGCGATCCTGAGCTGGTAGGTATTCAAAAAGCGTTGATTCGTCGCGCACGTCAGCTGAACCGTGCGGTCATTACCGCCACACAGATGATGGAGTCGATGATTACCAACCCAATGCCGACCCGTGCGGAAGTGATGGACGTGGCTAACGCCGTTCTGGACGGTACCGATGCCGTTATGCTCTCTGCAGAAACGGCAGCAGGTCAGTACCCGGCAGAAACCGTCGCGGCAATGGCTCGCGTATGCCTGGGTGCCGAGAAGATCCCGAGCATCAATGTCTCCAAACACCGTCTTGACGTGCAGTTTGACAACGTCGAAGAAGCAATTGCTATGTCAGCGATGTATGCCGCTAACCACCTGAAAGGGGTAACCGCTATCATCGCGATGACTGAGTCTGGTCGTACCGCGCTGATGACCTCTCGTATCAGTTCTGGCCTGCCGATTTTCGCGATGTCTCGTCATGAGCGTACGCTGAATCTGACCTCTCTGTATCGCGGTGTCACCCCGGTTCACTTTGACAGCGAAACTGATGGCGTGGTTGCCGCAAATGAAGCGGTGAACCTCCTGCGCGATAAAGGTTATCTGGTTTCCGGCGACCTGGTGATTGTGACCCAGGGCGATGTCATGAGCACCATTGGCTCAACCAATACCACGCGTATTCTGACTGTAGAATAATGCCAGCGTTTGATGTAAAAAAGCCTCTCGTTTGAGAGGCTTTTTTTATTTCTTCGGATAGAGATCTTTGCGTTTATAAGGCTCAATTTCACCCGGTTTACGCGTCTTAAGCAGTTTTAAAATCCAGGTGTATTGCTCAAGGTGTGGGGCAACAAAAATTTCCACCTCTTCGTTCATTCGTCTGGCAATAGTGTGATCATCCGCCGTCAGGATGTCATCCATCGGAGGACGTACCTGGATCGTCAGGCGGTGCGTTTTACCATCATATACCGGGAACAGAGGCACCACGCGGGCGTGGCATACTTTCATCAGACGACCAATCGCCGGTAACGTTGCTTTATAGGTCGCAAAAAAGTCCACAAACTCGCTGTGTTCAGGACCATGGTCCTGATCCGGCAAATAGTATCCCCAATATCCCTGACGTACAGACTGAATAAACGGTTTGATACCATCGTTACGCGCATGCAGGCGGCCACCGAAACGACGGCGCACCGTGTTCCAGACGTAATCGAATACCGGGTTTCCCTGGTTGTGGAACATCGCCGCCATTTTCTGCCCCTGGGAAGCCATCAACATCGCCGGGATGTCCACCCCCCAGCCATGAGGAACGAGAAAAATCACCTTTTCATCGTTGCGACGCATCTCTTCGATGATATCCAGGCCTTGCCAGTCAACCCGACTCTGAATTTTCTCCGGGCCGCGTATCGCCAGTTCCGCCATCATGACCATCGCCTGAGGCGCGGTCGCGAACATTTCATCGACAATGGCCTCGCGCTCAGCTTCACTACGCTCAGGAAAGCAGAGAGACAAATTGATCAATGCTCTGCGACGCGAGCTTTTTCCCAGTCTTCCGGCGAGCCGTCCGAGCTTTGCCAAAACAGGATCGCGGAATGATGCTGGCGTTAACGCAATCCCGGCTATCGCCGCCACGCCAAGCCAGGCGCCCCAGTAGCGCGGATGGCGAAATGATTTGTGAAACTCAGGGATATACTCAATATTCTTTTTTTTCGTTTCCATGCTCTTCCAGTGTCTGGTATCGCGAAAAGTAAATCTGCTGATAGTGTAGCGGCGCACCGTGTGCCGTACAAAATAAAAAAGCCGGCACGCATCGCGTACCGGCTCTGTCAGTGTGCTAATTAATCAAAACGCAGCTGAGGAACAACTTCTTTCACCTGTGCCAGGTAATCAGTGCGATCTGAACCGGTCAACCCTTCTGTACGCGGCAGTTTCGCCGTCAGCGGGTTAACAGCCTGCTGGTTGATCCAAACTTCGTAATGCAGGTGCGGGCCCGTTGAACGTCCGGTATTGCCTGACAGCGCGATACGGTCGCCACGTTTCACTTTTTGTCCTGGCTTAACCAATAGCTTACGCAGGTGCATATAACGCGTAGTGTAGGTGCGACCATGACGTACCGCAACATAGTACCCAGCGGCGCCGCTGCGCTTCGCGACAACCACTTCACCATCACCTACCGATAGCACTGGCGTCCCCTGCGGCATCGCAAAGTCGACACCTTTATGCGGCGCTACGCGTCCCGTCACCGGGTTCAGGCGACGCGGGTTAAAGTTCGAGGAGATGCGGAACTGTTTCGCCGTTGGGAAACGCATAAAGCCTTTCGCCAGTCCGGTACCATTTCGGTCATAGAACTTACCGTCTTCAGCGCGGATGGCGTAATAATCTTTGCCTTCAGAACGCAAACGCACGCCCAGCAGTTGGCTTTGCTCACGTTTGCCGTCGAGCATTTCGCGAGACATCAGCACCGAGAACTCATCGCCTTTTTTCAGTTTGCGGAAATCCATCTGCCACTGCATGGCCTTGATCACCGCACTGATTTCAGAGCTGGTCAGCCCGGCATCTTTAGCACTGGCAACGAAGCTCCCGCCGACTGTGCCTTTGATACGGCTGTTGACCCAATCGCCCTGCTGCATTTCGCTGCTCATTTTGAAACCCGTCGCAGTGCGATCGTAAGTACGGGTTTCGCGACGAGAAACTTCCCAGGTCAGGCGTTGCAGGTCACCTTCCGCGCTTAGCGTCCAGGAAAGTTGCTGGCCAATTTTCAGGTTACGCAACTCTTTATCGGAAGCAGCAAGCTGGCTGATGTCACCCATATCGATGCCGTACTGATTCAGAATACTGCTCAGCGTATCGCCCGTAGAGACGACATACTCATGCACACCGGCCTCACCAGACGTTTTGTCATCCAGTTCATCCTGGGGGATAGCTTCATCTTCCTGAGCGGCCTGATCGATAGGTTCGCTGGCCTCAGGCAACAGAGAACGAATCTCGCTTTTTTCCAGCTCGATAGTTTTGACGATGGGTGCAGAATCAGGGTGGTAAACATAGGGCCGCCAGACAGCGACGGCCAATGTCAGTACGGTAAGCGACCCCAGCATAACGCGATGGGGTCGCGGCAGATTATTAAATGCCAGAGCGACAGAGCGGGCTATCTGTTGCACGTATTCACTTCCTCATTAATCTCCTTTCAGGCAGCTCGCATACTGGTTGGCTAATTGGTTCAAAAACGCTGAATAGCTTGTTTTACCCAGTTTGATATTCGTTCCGAGTGGATCCAACGTTCCCATTCGAACGGTTGTCCCTCTCGCGACGGCTTCAACGACCGCTGGCCTGAACTGTGGCTCAGCAAAAACGCAGGTTGCTTTTTGCTCAACCAACTGTGTTCTTATTTCATGTAAACGCTGCGCACCAGGTTGAATCTCAGGGTTCACGGTAAAGTGACCAAGCGGTGTTAGTCCGTAGTGTTTCTCGTAGTAGCCATAGGCGTCATGAAAAACGAAATAACCTTTGCCCTTGAGCGGCGCGAGCTCGTTACCTACCTGCTTATCGGTTGCGGCTAATTGTGCCTCAAAATCCTTCAGGTTGGCGTCAAGTTTGGCTCGACTTTGCGGCATAAGTTCCACTAATTTTTCATGGATTGCAACCGCTGAGGCCCGCGCTATCTCTGGGGAGAGCCAAAGATGCATGTTGTAATCGCCGTGATGGTGATGCTCGTCACTTTTTTCACCACCCGCATCGCTGTGTCCATGATCTTCATCGTCGTCGTCAGCACCTTTCATGAGTAACGGTTTCACGTCATTAAGCTGCGCAATCGTTACCTGTTTCGCGTTAGGAATATTCTTGACTGACTTTTCCATAAACGCTTCCATCTCAGGTCCAATCCACACGACTAAGTCCGCGCCCTGTAAGCGTTTTACGTCTGAAGGACGCAGTGAGTAATCGTGTTCGGAAGCCCCGTCAGGCAGCAGAACCTGGGTATCAGTTACCCCATCAGCAATGGCTGAAGCGATAAATCCCAGCGGCTTAAGAGACGCCACAACGGCAGCATTTGCCGCCTGTGTTGCACTACCCCAAAGAGCAGCGGATAATGCTGCGAAAAGAAGCGTATTTTTATGTAACATAATGCGACCAATCATCGTAACGAATGTAAGAAATGTGATATTATAACATTCTATAACTTCTGCAAGACTAAAATTGATATGACGACTTTGGTTTCACTGGAAAATGTCTCGGTCTCTTATGGTCAACGCCGCGTCCTTTCTGACGTATCGCTTGAACTTCGACCCGGTAAAATTTTGACGCTTCTCGGCCCAAATGGTGCCGGGAAGTCAACCCTGGTGCGCGTTGTTTTGGGGCTGGTAGCGGCTGACGAGGGAGTTATCAAGCGTAATGGTCAATTGCGGATTGGCTATGTGCCGCAAAAGCTGTACCTCGATACCACGCTTCCGCTGACGGTCAGTCGTTTTCTGCGCTTACGTCCCGGCACCAAAAAAGAGGATATTCTTCCGGCGCTGAAGCGCGTTCAGGCCGGGCATCTGATGAATGCGCCGATGCAAAAACTCTCTGGCGGGGAAACGCAACGCGTCCTGTTGGCCCGTGCTTTATTGAATAAGCCTCAGCTACTGGTTCTTGATGAACCGACCCAGGGTGTGGATGTCAATGGTCAGGTCGCACTGTACGATCTTATCGACCAGTTACGACGTGAACTGGATTGCGCCGTACTGATGGTTTCCCATGACCTGCATCTGGTGATGGCTAAAACCGATGAAGTGCTGTGCCTCAACCACCATATTTGCTGTTCCGGCGCGCCGGAAGTGGTTTCCATGCACCCGGAATTCATCTCAATGTTCGGGCAACGCGGCGCCGAACAACTCGGAATTTACCGTCATAATCATAATCATCGCCACGATTTACAGGGTCGTATCGTCTTACGCCGGGGAAATGGTCACTCATGATTGAATTGTTATTACCCGGTTGGTTAGCCGGGATCATGCTGGCCTGTGCCGCCGGCCCACTCGGCTCGTTCGTCGTCTGGCGTCGTATGTCTTATTTTGGTGATACGCTGGCCCACGCTTCACTGCTGGGCGTCGCTTTTGGTCTGCTGCTGAATGTAAATCCTTTCTATGCCGTCATTGCCGTGACCCTGATGCTGGCGGCCGGTCTGGTATGGCTGGAGAAGCGCCCTCACCTCGCGATCGATACCTTGCTTGGTATTATGGCGCACAGCGCGTTGTCATTGGGGCTGGTTGTCGTCAGCTTGATGTCAAACATCCGCGTGGATCTGATGGCCTACCTGTTTGGTGATTTACTCGCCGTGACGCCAGAAGATCTCATCTCCATCGCCATTGGCGTGATTATCGTTCTGGCGATTCTGTTCTGGCAGTGGCGCAACCTGCTGTCGATGACCATCAGTCCGGATCTGGCGTTTGTTGATGGCGTGAAGCTGCAACGCGTTAAGCTGTTGCTGATGCTGGTTACAGCTTTAACTATCGGTGTGGCGATGAAGTTTGTCGGGGCGCTGATTATCACCTCTCTGCTGATCATCCCTGCGGCAACCGCCCGTCGTTTCGCCCGCACACCGGAACAGATGGCAGGCGTCGCCGTTGGTGTGGGTATGATAGCGGTTACAGGGGGGCTGACCTTCTCAGCCTTTTATGATACCCCAGCAGGGCCATCCGTGGTGCTGTGTGCCGCGCTGCTGTTTATCTTCAGCATGATGAAAAAGCAGGCAAGCTAAGCGAGTGTTGCCGGGTGGCGCTGCGCTTACCGGGCCTACAAAATCGCCCTGGCCTGGTGAGCGTAGCGACTTCAGCCGCTAAGGCATCTCTGGCGGCGTGATCCCGAAATGGTTCCAGGCGCGCACCGTTGCCATTCTTCCGCGCGGCGTACGCTGCAGAAAACCTTGCTGAATCAGATACGGCTCCAGCACATCCTCAATGGTTTCACGTTCTTCCCCGATCGCCGCCGCCAGGTTATCCAGGCCGACCGGTCCACCGAAGAATTTATCGATCACCGCCAGCAGCAGCTTGCGGTCCATATAATCGAAGCCTTCCGCGTCGACGTTGAGCATATCCAGCGCCTGAGCGGCGATATCCGCCGAAATGGTGCCGTCATGCTTCACCTCGGCAAAATCACGTACCCGGCGTAATAAACGGTTGGCGATACGCGGCGTACCACGGGCGCGACGCGCCACTTCCAACGCCCCTTCATCGCTCATTTCCAGTCCCATGAAGCGGGCGCTACGTCCGACAATGTGCTGCAGATCGGCAACCTGATAGAACTCCAGTCGCTGCACAATACCAAAGCGATCACGCAGCGGGGACGTTAACGACCCGGCGCGCGTCGTCGCCCCAATCAGGGTAAACGGCGGCAGATCGATCTTAATTGAACGTGCAGCAGGCCCTTCGCCAATCATGATATCCAGTTGATAATCTTCCATCGCCGGATACAGCACCTCTTCCACCACCGGCGACAGGCGATGGATTTCATCGATAAAGAGAACATCGTGGGGTTCAAGGTTAGTGAGCATCGCCGCCAGATCGCCCGCTTTCTCCAGCACAGGTCCGGATGTGGTGCGCAGGTTGACGCCCATTTCATTGGCCACAATATTGGCAAGCGTGGTTTTACCGAGGCCAGGAGGACCAAAAATCAGCAGGTGATCGAGGGCATCACCGCGCAGCTTTGCCGCCTGAATAAAAATCTCCATTTGCGAGCGTACCTGAGGCTGGCCAATATACTCTTCCAGCAATTTAGGGCGGATCGCACGATCCACCAGGTCTTCAGGTGTCGTGCTGACAGCCGAAATCAGGCGATCTGCTTCAATCATCCTTTACCTCACAATGCCGCGCGAAGCGCTTCACGAATCAGGGTTTCACTGCTGGCATCAGGGCGGGCAATTTTGCTCACCATGCGGCTGGCTTCCTGTGGTTTATAGCCTAACGCCACCAGCGCAGCAACCGCTTCCTGCTCGGCGTCCTCCGTTGCCGGACTTGCCGGAGAGGTCAGGACCAGATCCGCCGCCGGGGTAAAGAGATCGCCATGCAGACCTTTAAAGCGGTCCTTCATTTCTACAATCAAACGCTCGGCAGTTTTCTTTCCAATGCCGGGTAACTTCACCAACGCGCCAAGTTCTTCACGTTCAACGGCATTCACGAACTGCTGGGCAGACATACCGGAGAGGATCGCCAGCGCCAGCTTCGGGCCTACGCCGTTGGTTTTAATTAACTCTTTAAATAGCGTGCGTTCTTGCTTGTTGTTGAAGCCATACAGCAACTGCGCGTCTTCACGCACCACAAAATGGGTGAAGATAATCGCTTCCTGTCCGGCTTCCGGCAGCTCGTAGAAACAGGTCATGGGCATATGCACTTCATAGCCTACCCCACCAGTTTCCAGAAGGACCAGCGGGGGTTGTTTTTCAAGAATGATGCCTCTGAGTCTGCCTATCACATGACGCTCCTGCGTTAAGGGCTAAAAGGTAATGCGCTATCATAAAAAAAGGCTGGATAGATATCCAGCCTCATTTGTCACTAACGTAACCGACCTCGCGCCAGATTCAGCCTCGACTCGCTCATTTGCATGGCATTCTGACTGACATGGCAGTGGGTAATGGCAATCGCCAACGCATCCGCGGCGTCCGCCTGCGGGTTGGCGGGCAGCTTCAGTAGCGTACGCACCATATGCTGCACTTGGCTTTTTTCCGCACTACCGATACCAACCACGGTCTGTTTTACCTGGCGGGCCGCGTATTCAAAGACCGGAAGGTCCTGATTGGTCGCCGCAACGATTGCCACGCCGCGCGCCTGCCCCAGCTTTAGCGCCGAGTCGGCATTCTTCGCCATAAAAACCTGCTCAATGGCAAAATAGTCCGGCTGGAACTGGGTGATTATCTCCGTCACGCCCGCATAAATCAGCTTCAGACGTGATGGAAGATCGTCAACTTTGGTGCGAATACAGCCGCTGCCGAGGTAGGTCAGTTGCCTGCCGACCTGACGGATTACGCCATAACCGGTAATGCGTGACCCCGGGTCAATGCCGAGAATAATAGACATCACGCATCTCCTGTTATTGTATGGCTTAACCACATCATTCTAAGGTCGCAGCAACCTCATCGGAGATTTCACCGTTGTGGTAAACTTCCTGTACGTCGTCGCAGTCTTCGAGCATATCGATCAGACGCATCAGTTTCGGTGCCGTTTCTGCATCCATGTCCGCTTTAGTGGACGGGATCATCGTCACTTCAGCGCTGTCTGCTTTCAGGCCAGCCGCTTCCAGCGCGTCACGCACTTTGCCCATCTCTTCCCACGCGGTGTAAACATCAATTGCGCCGTCGTCGTAGGTCACTACATCTTCAGCACCGGCTTCCAGCGCCGCTTCCATGATGGTGTCTTCGTCGCCTTTCTCAAAAGAGATCACGCCTTTTTTGCTGAACAGGTAAGCCACGGAGCCGTCGGTGCCCAGGTTACCGCCGGTTTTGCTGAACGCATGACGCACTTCAGCCACGGTACGGTTACGGTTGTCAGACAGGCATTCAATCATCACCGCGGTGCCGCCAGGGCCGTAACCTTCATAGATGATGGTCTCCATATTCGAGTCTTCATCACCGCCCACGCCACGCGCGATGGCACGGTTCAGGGTGTCACGGGTCATGTTGTTGGACAGCGCTTTATCCACCGCCGCGCGCAGACGCGGGTTAGCATCCGGATCGCCCCCGCCCAGTTTAGCCGCCGTCACCAGCTCACGAATGATTTTGGTAAAAATTTTACCGCGCTTGGCATCCTGCGCGGCTTTACGATGTCTGGTATTGGCCCATTTACTATGACCTGCCATAAATAATATCTCCAAAAAGCGCGCCTTCTCAGGCGACGTTAATCACAAATTCTTCAATCGCCTGCCGATTACTCCACGACTTGGTTAACTGGGCGGCTTCAACCGCATTAACCCAACGATAGGTCAGATGTTCGGTGAACACGATCTCTCGTTCTGAGGGAAGTGCCAGGCAAAACCAGGATTCAGTATTACGTTCAATTCCCGGCGCATAGCGATGACGTAAATGGCTAAAAATCTCAAACTCCACCGTGCGCTGACAGTCAATTAAGGTCAGTTGCTCAGTCGCAACATCAATGGCGACCTCTTCCTTTACTTCGCGCATGGCGGCCTGCGACGCGGTTTCACCCTCTTCCAGGCTGCCGGTGACCGACTGCCAGAAGTCAGGATCGTCGCGTCGCTGTAACATCAGCACTCTCCCGGTGTCCTTTGCATAAATCACGACCAACACCGAGACAGGCTGTTTGTACTTCATATCAGTTATTCTCGGCCTTCTTCACAACCTGAATGCTCAGTTCCGCCAGCGCAGCTTCGTTAGCGAAGCTTGGCGCTTCAGTCATCAGACACGCGGCTGCCGTCGTTTTCGGGAAGGCAATAACGTCGCGAATGTTATCAGTACCCGTCAGCAACATGGTCAGACGATCCAGACCAAACGCCAGGCCCGCATGCGGCGGAGTACCATATTTTAGCGCATCCAGCAGGAAGCCGAATTTCTCGCGCTGCTCTTGCTCGTTAATGCCCAGAATACCGAATACGGTCTGCTGCATGTCACCGTTGTGAATACGTACGGAACCACCACCTACTTCATAGCCGTTGATAACCATATCGTAAGCATTGGCAACCGCATCTTCCGGCGCAGCTTTCAGCTCAGCAGCGGTCATGTCTTTCGGCGAGGTGAACGGGTGGTGCATCGCGGTCAGACCGCCTTCACCATCGTCTTCAAACATCGGGAAGTCGATGACCCACAGCGGCGCCCATTTCGACTCGTCGGTAATGCTCAGATCTTTACCCAGTTTCAGACGCAGCGCGCCCATCGCGTCGGCAACCACTTTCTTGTTGTCGGCACCGAAGAAAATCATGTCGCCGTCTTGCGCTCCGGTACGCGCCAGAATCGCTTCCACGATTTCTGCGTTCAGGAACTTAGCCACCGGGCTGGTGATACCTTCCAGACCTTTCGCACGCTCGGTGACTTTGATGTAAGCCAGACCTTTCGCGCCGTAGATCTTAATAAAGTTACCGTAATCATCGATCTGCTTACGGCTTAAGCTCGCACCGCCCGGTACGCGCAGAGCGGCTACTCGGCCTTTCGGATCGTTCGCCGGACCAGAGAACACCGCGAACTCAACGTCTTTCACCAGATCGGCGACGTCAACCAGTTCCATTGGGTTACGCAGGTCTGGTTTATCGGAGCCGTAACGGCGCTCAGCCTCGGCAAAGGTCATGATCGGGAAATCGCCGAGATCCACACCTTTCACTTCCAGCCACAGATTCCGCACTAACGCTTCCATTACTTCACGCACCTGCGGCGCAGTCATGAAAGACGTCTCGACGTCGATCTGGGTAAATTCAGGCTGACGGTCAGCACGTAAGTCTTCATCGCGGAAGCATTTTACGATCTGATAGTAACGGTCAAAGCCAGACATCATCAGCAGCTGTTTGAACAGCTGAGGAGACTGCGGCAGCGCGTAAAACTTGCCTTTATGAACGCGGGAAGGCACCAGATAGTCGCGCGCGCCTTCCGGCGTCGCTTTGGTCAACATCGGGGTTTCGATGTCGAGGAAGCCGTGATCGTCCATAAAACGACGCACCAGGCTGGTAATTTTGGCGCGTGTTTTCAGGCGCTGCGCCATTTCAGGACGACGCAGGTCCAGATAACGATACTTCAGACGCGCTTCTTCGGTATTAACGTGGTTAGAGTCCAGCGGCAGTGAGTCTGAGCGGTTGATGATGGTCAGATCGGACGCCAGTACTTCAATTTCGCCAGTCGCCATATCGGCATTGACGTTTTTCGCATCACGCGCACGCACGGTGCCCGTAACCTGGATGCAGAACTCATTACGCAGTTCGGAGGCCAGCTTTAACGCGTCCGCACGGTCCGGATCGAAAAATACCTGCACGATACCTTCGCGGTCGCGCATATCGATAAAGATCAGGCTACCAAGATCACGACGACGGTTGACCCAACCACACAGAGTCACCTGCTGCCCCTCGTGGGACAGACGTAGCTGCCCGCAATATTCTGTACGCATGAGATATCCCTTAACTTTGCCGCAGGCGGATTGTCATCTGTCTCGCAGATGACGAAGTCGCAGCTTTAGCTGAATGTCACAACTGAATGAAAAAAGGCGGCTATTATACTGGAAATTCTGCCGCACGATAAGTCCGGTACTGACTGTACGCCTGTTTCCTCGACGGGCATTGCGTAATCTCACAAAAAATAACAAAAATTGTCGCCCCTTTCACACTGATTCGCGATTAAGGTGTAACGGAATTCTTATTTTTTACTGGAGTGACCATGCTGGAACTGAACGCAACAACAACCGCCCTTGTCGTTATTGACTTACAGGAAGGGATCCTGCCTTTCGCTGGCGGACCACATACGGCACACGATGTGGTTATCCGCGCCGCACGGTTGGCGGAAAAATTTCGTGCTAAGGGTTCTCCAGTAGTGATGGTACGCGTTGGCTGGTCTGATGATTATGCTGAAGCGCTGAAACAGCCGGTTGATGCCCAGGCCCCGGCCAAAGCGTTACCCGACAACTGGTGGGATTATCCGCAAGCCCTGGGCAAATGCGCCAGCGATCTGGAAGTCACCAAACGTCAGTGGGGCGCGTTCTACGGTACCGATCTCGAGCTACAGTTGCGCCGCCGGGGCATCGATACCATCGTCCTGTGTGGCATCTCCACGAATATTGGCGTGGAATCCACCGCGCGAAACGCGTGGGAGCTAGGATTCAATCTGATTGTTGCGGAAGATGCCTGTAGCGCCGCCAGTGCTGACCAGCATCAAGGCAGCATGACACACATTTTCCCACGCATTGCGCGCGTGCGCAGCGTGGACGAGATCCTGCACGCATTATGATCTATATCGGCTTACCCCAGTGGTCGCACCCGAGATGGGTGCGACTTGGGATCACCAGCCTGGAAGAGTATGCCCGCCACTTTAACTGCGTGACGCGGGTATTTTAAAAATCACTAAAGAACGCCCAAGAGCATGTGTTTTCTTTAGTATATTCAACACATTAAAAATTAACATCATGTGAAATTCGGTAAAGTTCATACGTGTTATAACGTCCCAATTATGCCCCAAAATGCCCCAAAGCAGACATTTTTGCCCCAAGTATGCCCCACAAGTCACGTATTCAAGTCGTCTATATCCATAGCACACCGAGTTACATTCTTGCATCCGGGGTGTCGACAATACCTACTTTATTGAGTGTGCGAGAATTACCAGGAACCTTTCCACAATGTAGTAGTCTAATAGTCGAATCCATCTAACATTAAGAAGCGTTATGATCACTAGCCTCTCATTGATATCTTCTGTAATAGTCACTCTATGTATCATGGTGTTCGCTACAGTAAAGGTAGGGATTGGTTTGTCTAACAATCCAGACAGAAATGATAATTAACCTCAACCACGTAACCACACTTCATACTTCACTTAACAGTGATGTGCTCACATCACCGGGCAATCATCAAACTCCGCGTTCCTGGCATCATTAATGATGTACGTGATCACTCCGAATATAGCGGGCGCAGAACTGTAACCGTCATCATCTGCTGGCAGCGCCTCCCGTCTTCCGTTCTCCAGATTAACCAGGTGGGGTTGAGGATGTGTCCGATATCGCTTGATTCTGAACTCCCCGTCTATTGCGCATATCAGCAGCGATCCATCACAGGCAGTAAGTGACGCATCAACAACAAGCAGCGCCCCCTGAATTATCCCTTCCCTGAAATGTGAACGCGATGCCCGCATGAAATAAGTCGCTGCGGGCTGGCTGATTAGCTGCTGATCGAGGGAAATCTTTGTTTCAACGTAATCACTGGTAGGTGACGGAAAGCCCATGGCTATAGTCCTCCGTTTGGATTGAACAACTGAAAGGTTCGGTTCTCGCCTTCCTGCGTTGATACATCGCGGAATGTTGTCACATACCACTCGATCCATTCGTTGGCCTGCTTCATCGTCCAGTTCCAGTTAACCTTGCTCAGTTCCTGGACAAACCGTTGCGTGGTGACGGTCTTCCGGCCATTTGGTTCCTGCTGTATCGAAGCATACCAGGCTATTTCAATATCGCTGCGTCGTGGCATCATCACGCCCTCTCTTGAATACCGGATAAAAACACAGTATAAATACTGTATATCCATCCAGTAAAGAGGCAATGAGCAATGTTCGTGGAACTCGTTTATGACAAAATGAATTTTGATGGTCTGCCCGGTGCAAAAGATATCATTCTGGGCGAGTTAACTAAGAGGGTTCACAGGATCTTCCCCGATGCTGATGTTCGGGTTAAACCGATGATGACACTACCGGCGATCAATACTGACGCCAGCAAGCATGAGAAGGAACAGATAAGCCGAACTGTGCAGGAAATGTTTGAAGAGGCTGATATGTGGCTGGTTAATGAGTAAACCGACACAGCCCATCTTTTATTGATGGGCTGCGGCTTTCAATCTCCTGCCCACAATTTTTTAACTGTCTCTTCAAGCTTCACAATCTTATCCATTAAAGCAAGAATAGCCTCATGGTGCAGCGCGGCAGAAACACCATAGGTGTCAGGTGAGAGAACACCCTCAACAATTGAGCCATCATCAAGCTCAATATCCTGTCCACTTACAACGGCTTTCGGGAATATTTTTTGCACGTCCTGCGCAGTAAAACCGATGCCAAATGAACCGTTAGATTTCCAGATCCATGTTTGACCTCGAACCTGACGCATCTTGCCAAGTGGGTCATCTATGGGGCCATTAAGATCTTTTAGTCGTTCATCGCAAGTCGGAGACCAGCCAGCACCTCTGGCTATTCCATCCTGGCCAAATGACCAGTAGGCAGGTGAACCACCATATGAAAGTTGTAAGTATCCATAACTTCCTTGTCCTTGTGCTACTTGTGCATACATTGAAAAATCAATCCCGCTGTATACGCCAGATCTGAACCTTGAACCAATTAACTCTGAATCTGTGATCGCCCCTACAGGAGGAGTGCTTGCCGGAGATGTTGAGCCGGCTTTGACCGTTCCTAAAACAACCCCCCCTGATTTGCCATTTACGGTTCCCAGGCGTGAATCATCAGAATTAACCTTTCCTGCCAGGGACTGCGAAAGAAACAGCCACGACGGACCGGTGAAAGTAGTGCCATCCGGGAGCTTCACTGTGATATTCCCGGAGTTGCTGAATACCTGCTGCCAGTTCTGTTTGTCGTAGTTCAGACCGCGAAGTGCCTCTGCGCTCTGGGTAACCAGTGCAGCGGTAACCATATTCAGCGCCACGCGGGGAACGGCAGACCAGGCCGCGCCAGATTGTGTTGGCCCGGTAAAGTTACTGACCAGCGTCAACGCTGTGCCGCTTTCCACTGATTTAATCGGAAGCGTATAGGGAACGCCACCGACAGTGACAACAATAAAATCTCCGGCCGCCACCTCGGTGGTAAACGCGGTCCCGTTGCCAGCGACCGCAGCAGAGTTATTCGTCAGGGTTAAAGTTCCTGCTGACATGGATATCTCCTGAATTAAGATAATAAAAAACCCGCCGGAGCGGGTTATTTTTGGTATTTCATTGAGGGCAATTCGAACTGGTGAAATTATTTTTATTCACCCATCGCCAGTTAAAGGGATAACCGGCCCTGTACTCAGTCTGATTAACAATCTTTCGCACACCGTAAATCTGTACTGACTGGGGCAGTCCACCAAGCACTAACTCAGCCCGACAAACCGGTTTCTGTTTCTCCAGAACAGGCCCTGAACATGCGGAAAGCACCAGACTGGCAATAACAGGAATAATTATATTTTTCATTTCGATACCAGAGTTAATTATTTAAACAAAAAATAACTAATGGCGTTGAATAATAAAAATAGTTTTAATAGATCAATATTCTTAAATTGATCGTTTAAATCGATCGGTTTAATCATATGCGGCTGTGTTTATCGCCGTTATTACAATCCCGCTATTCGTCGTTCCGACTGAAGAACCACTTGCTGTTGTTGATGAAAGTCCTTTTATTCTTGTTCCCGCACCTTCATTGAAGCACCCCGTTCCTACATCAACAGGCTGAATGATTGGCTGCCCACCAGGCGCTGAACCAGCATGCAGAAGAACAGACCCCAGTCCCATCGGATTTACAGCCCATTTACCCGACATGTATGTATCAATGTTAAGCCCACCACTTACAGCACCTGGTGAACCAATAGTTGTAAGGTCGCTTAATACCCGGGACTCATTCGTAAGTACCAGTGTCCCTTCGGCATCCCATATAGCCACCCCCCAGGCCGGAAGCGTAAGCGGATATATGGCAAAAAAATAGGCCTCAAGGACAAAAGCCGATCCCCTGTAATTAGACGCATCAACACTGAACGTATTGCCACTTTTTGAAGCTGATATCAGCCCAGGCCCCGCCGCCATACCCCCTGGATGAAACCGTGAAGCTCAGCGCCTGCTCAAATACCGGCTCCATCGCATCGGCTCTCCATCTAACTGTGTCGCTCCTTATTAACTAAAGAATCTATCTGTTGCAGGGGAGACGATTACTGTAAATCGGTTTACAGAAAAGTAAAGCGTATTTGGTTGTCCCCCTTGCACCTTCCAGACGTTGACTGTGATTGGTACGTTGACCGCGCCTGCAGGTACATCCACATAACCTACAACGTTTCGGAGGATTGAGGTGGTATTGTTGAACTCTTCATCAAACATAACTACTCCGTTTATCGTTAGCTGGACCCTAAATTGGTTATCTGGTCTAGAAACGCCCATTGAAATGGCTGAATATGGTATGCAAATACGAGCAGGATAATTCAGGCCACCTCTCCAGTATAATGTCTGGCTCCTTCCGTCCCCTCTTACTATAGACATTTGCGGGAAAGTCCAAATTGCGCAAACGTCACCCTCTATTTTATTAGCTCGGACCGTCCCATTAAAATATCCGTCATTGCCGTAAATTGTACCGCGGACTGTTACGTTATTGAATTCACTATTTCCATTTTTATTGATATGCCAGCCTACCGAACCTGTAACATAGTTGTTGGACTGGATGTAGTTGCCGATTTTGGCGTTACTGATGGTGCCATCGCCTATCACCGTATCCCTGATAATCACCTGACCATTAACAACAGCAAAGGGTGAATATTGCGTATCACCGCTACCACTCATCAGGACGAACTGATTGGCGTTAAATCCGATACGAGTTACCACCGGCTGGCCTGGCTGAGCCAGCGCTGCGATGCTCATTCCGGCGTTATATTCCTGCCCGTTAATACGCAAACCAACCTTCAGCGTATGAATCGCCGATGCGCCAGTGCTGTCTACCATGGCAGTCAATTTGTCCTGTAGCACAGCTGTTACCTGGGAATATTGCTGGCTGGTAGTCTGCCCGAGTATATCCACTTTTCCGTCAACCGCAGAGACTCTGCCATCCACTGTTGACACTTTCCCGTCAACTGAAGTGAGCATCGTGCCCTGCGCCTGCACCTGCGTGGACATTTCCGCCATGGCTTTATCGACCTGTGCAATGGTCGTTTTAACCACCAGAATATCCGCGCGCACCTCGCCGTACTGCGCCCACTGGTGCTCAACTGTTCCATGGTTGGCCAGCGCATTCTGCAATGCGGCCTCCAGGTTAGTATCAATGTCGCTTGTCAGGCGGTCACCGTCAGCAGACGTCAGGAAGTCATCTGCAATATCGCCCAGGTAGTCGTCAGCATTCGCATTAGATTCACCACGAACCCAGTCGGTCCAGCCGGATTCATTACCCGTTCTATCCACCAGTTGCGCGCGGTACCAGAATTCCTGCCCCGCTTTTAAACCAAGTTGGGTGTATTCGGCAGACGGATAAGGCACATCCGACAGCAAGAGAGGATTCGAGAAATCACTGTTCGCGGTGTACTGAATTTCCGTTTTCAGCGTG
Organism: Citrobacter sp. W9; assembly: GCF_026719375.1. Classification (NCBI taxonomy): domain Bacteria; kingdom Pseudomonadati; phylum Pseudomonadota; class Gammaproteobacteria; order Enterobacterales; family Enterobacteriaceae; genus Citrobacter; species Citrobacter sp. W9. The sequence goes on from NZ_JAPPTE010000023.1 coordinate 48,522, forward strand.
TCCCCGGTGTTAGCCGGGAATCCCCAGTTCAGGCGAATCCCCCAGTTGATCGGCGTTGTCGCAAAGCCGACAGGTTTCGGCGGATTTCCCACTTTACCCGTAAGATTTACTTCTGATGATGTCGCCCATACTGATGAAACGTCGCTGGCGTTCACCGCCCTGACACGGACCAGATAGCGACCCGAGTAGATACCCTGCACTTCAAAGCCGAGAGAAGACGTTCGGGGCACACTAATCCAGTTGCCGCTGTCACGCCGCCATTCCGCCTCGTAAGCAACTGCACCCTGAACAGAATCCCAGGCAACGCGCATAGTGGTAATCGCAATGTTCTGGTTAACCGTAGAGTAACTGTCTACGACAATATTTCCTGGGGGAGCCTGAACCCCCGGTGGAATGACACTGACTGGCCGCTCGTCCAGTCTTGCGCCGGTATCAACAGCGGAATAGATATCAGGGTTGTAAGTCGTCCCGGTGACCTCGAAAGTACCGTCGTTGTTGTCCCGCGTTCCCGTAACACGGAAAAGCGCTATAAACAGATCGTCAGAGTCCACACCCCAGTTACATTCAGCCTCCGGCGTTTCGCTGTAGGGTGTGGTGACAGTGACTGTGTTTCCGTTAACGGCCTGGACGGTTCTGGCCTGAGCTGTGCCTGACGGAAGATTCAAAAACAGCCTGTTACCGGCTTTCACATCAGCAGCGCGATCGAGGGTTATGTTGCGGCCGTTAACCGCACTCACCCTGCCGCCGATAGTTCTTCCGGCCAGCTCGTTAGCAGCCACGCCGATCACCTCACCAACAGTGGGGACGTCCATGCCTGTGCTGAAGGTCACCACCTCGCCGATACCGTTGGTAAGCAGCGCCCAGCGCCCCCGCCGGTTTGCCTCTGACTGCCTGGTGCAGCCGATCGCAGTCATTTCGAGCTGACGATAATCGAAGCGCATGGCCAGATCGCTATCGTAAACAGGCTCAGGCGTATCTTTGTAGTGGTTGGCAGGGTCTGACCAGTTCACCAGCGCGGCAGTGTTTCGGGTGGTTTCACTCGGGTCCGCAAAGGTAAATTTTCCTTCAACAACGCTGGCGTGGTTGTAGATGTGCCACACATCCCGGGGCATATCGGCCAGGACATACATCTTATTGTCGCCCCAGTACGTCATGCCGCGAAATATACCCGCCAGATCACGAAGTACGGTCCAGGCGTCATTACGGTCCTGGATATAAACGTTGCAACGAAAACGAGGCTCCGTCCCGCTGCCGCCCTTGCCGTCTGGTACCAGTTGATCGCAATACTGGGCGATGCGATAAAGTTCCCATTTGTCTATCTGAGTCGCATCGATTCTTTGACCCAGCCCGAAGCGCTCGTTCAGGATGATGTCGTAATATATCCAGGCTGGATTATCCGTCCATGCCCATTTAAATACGCCCTCCCATGTACCAGAGTAAGTACGGGTTTCAGGATCATACGTGTCAGGTACACGGATGATTCGCCCTTTCGGATTGCACACAACCTGAGGAATGCCATTGTGGAACTGCTTTGCGTCAAACTCTACATACAGCAGAGCTGTGTTAACGTAGCGAAGTTTGGCGTCAATAATTTCAGTAACGGCCACAACGCGCATGATGTCCACGACATTCACGCTCGTGGAATCCGGCGTGATTCTGCGAACCCGCAACTGCCATCCAGTCGAGGCTTTTGGAAGATTGACGCGGTGGCTGCGCTCATAAAGCGACGTGGTTTTGTCATCAACAGCACCGTTAATCACCGTTTCATACGGCCCACCATCGACCGACAGATCGATAGCATACTCAACGCGGGTGCCGACTTTATCGCCGTTGTTTTTCTGGAGTAAAAGAGTTGGCCATCCCAGGCGAATTCGCAGCGCAGAGAGCTGCGTGTTGGATACCGCGCGAACGTACGGCACGGCCTGTTTCAGCTCGTATGAAACCTGAATCTCGTTTTCAATGCCGGGGAAGCCCTGAATGTAGTCCTGGTCCTGAGTACCGGAACGGAACTCATATTTTACATTATTGAAGTTATAACTTCCGTTGGCGTTCTGAAGGGGCGTATATGAAGATGAGTCACCAAGAAAAATGTTTTTACCATCAAGTCCGCCAGCGAACTCACCCTCTCCAAGAGCAATCAGCACCTTTGCCCTCGCAATGGACTGAATGCTGTCCGGTGCTTCCACGGGCGTTCTGGTCTGATTGCTGCCACCTTTACCGCGGCCTTTGATGATTGTCGTCGTCATATCGCGTCCATAAAAAAAGCCACCGTCAGGTGGCTTATAGTACGTGGTTTGGTTTATTGCTGATCTTCTGCATAAATCCCGGCTGAGATAATCGCACCGCCTATTTCCCTCTGTCCGTAAAGCAAAGGAACGGGGTTACCGGATGCCGTAGTATTGACGGGTCCGCCAAACGCATAGGAAGGCTTATTATCTGGGTCCTGTCGCATCCTCAGACCAGCAACCTGAGGGGAAAGCATTTGCACTACACCACCCACAGCCATAGAACCAGCTGCGGCATATAGCGCCATTTGTGTACCTGCTGCCCATCCTATTGGGTTCCACCAGGTAAAAGCCGCAATTGCGGCGGCAGTAACAATTTGAAAGAGGCCAGCCCTTTTACTGCCGCGTATTACAGGGATAATGCGAAGTTCATCGCCAGGTCCAAGAAGATCAAACTCTTCCTTTCCTATGTTTATTTGGTTTCGGAAGATGACAAAATCCAGCCCTTTCGCTCTGGTCTCGCGCAGGTAAGCATCAAAGCCATCAATGGTGTTAGAAAGCGCCCTGAACACTTCGCTGGCAGACGTTAGTGCGCGGCGATGCGTCCTGCCAAATCGCTGAGCCATTGAGCCGCTGAGTTTGATAACGGTTTTTCTTTCCATTACATCAAATCCTTATAACGCAGAATTTTGATGGTACGGTCACGGTAATAACCACCGTAGGGAATACGCTGGCTTAGCTGGCCATACATGTGATGCAGTAGCATGTTGCCATCAAGCAAAATCCCGGCATGGTTCGGGACGGTGGACTGTACCTGCATGATAACCATGTCACCGGGCTGAGCTGGACCGTCGTACTCACGGAAACCGCATTCCTGCCAGTTGTCCATATAGAGGTTTTCACCCTGCTCCCACCAGTGCCGATCTACGCTGTAGTTGGGCAGTTCAATGCCGTGTTCGATGCGGAAATAGTCCATAATGAGAGACCAGCAGTCTGCATGCCCGAGTACAAACTGGCGCCCTGTGAGGGGACGGTCTCCGCGAGGCATGACGGTGCGAATGTCGCCCTCAGGCCACGATGCAATAATCCAGGGCAGTTCCGTGGCATCACACATCAGCATGTCGAGTTCACTCGGCTGGGTTGTTGCCCCGTCGCCGGGGTGACTGTGGACGATCGCCACCACAGTTCCCTGCTCTTCGGCGGCCGCATAATCCTCAGGATTGAGTTCAAATTGCTCAGTCGGCGACTCAGCATTATTTTTGCAGGGGATGTATTTCTCCACCCGCCCCTTCTGAATAACCACGCCACAGCACTCCTCGGGGAAGGATGCGGCGGCATGCGCCAGAATGGCGCTAACTGTTTTGTCGCGCATGATTATCCTCTCAGAAGTGAAGCGCCGGGGAACCCGCCATAATCCAGCTGTTCATTCTCTCCGAAGCGAGGTTTACAGCCCGTTGACAGCAATCCGGAGCAAACATCCTGTGAAGGATCGTCCACCCGATTGCCGTCTTTATCGAACCAGCCGTTTTGCCCGGCGTAGGTGCAGCCGTTCCCGGTTTTGTACCAGCCACGCATGCACCACGTGCACATTGGCTGAATTTGCCGGGTCGGAATGAGTTGCCCGCGCAGATCGGCTGGACTGGAAAGCTCAAATTCTACAGTTTCATCGTCTGATCCTGATTTACGGTCGATGTAATAAACCTGTTTGCGCTCCTCGTTGGGATTCGCAGTCTGGTTCCCATCAGGGAAGTTTCTGGCGTCCAGATAGTGTGCGAAGGTGTCATGGATGATCACCTTTGCTTTAGCCATCCCCTGAAATCTTCGGCACAGCGCGCCAATCGTGCCGCTGATGTTTGCAACGGTGAGAGAAGGTCGTGAACACTGGCCGTCACTGCTGACAGATATGCCGGTCAGTTCATACGGCCACGCGCCATACTCCTGCCCCTGCCACCACACCGACTTCGGCTCAAGTTTTGACTCGTCGCCGCCTGCGGCGATGATTTCCGCCTCGGTATGCGGGATTGTCTCGTTGTGAAAGCGAAGAATACCTGCACCGAAAGCTGAGCCGTCCACCTCGATCAGGCGGACGCGCTTACCCGGCTCCAGTTTCTGGACATCAGATGAAATACTCATGGGTGGTATGCCTGTGTGAATGTGCTGCTGAGGGTGTATTTTTTGTTGCCGTGTGTAGATATCTGAAAGGATTCCGCGCGCCATAAGCCTGATGGCTCAAGCGGCGACTTCCAGATAAATGATTTCCACCCGGCATGTCTGTTGAGAAAGTTTTTAATGGCCTGAATGTAAGCCTCATCGCCGGTAAAACTCACGCTCCATTGAGATGTTACCGGGTTGATACCGTCCCCAGACACCTGCGCATAGCCATCGCCAAACTGTGCCTTTCGTGTACGAAAATTTGTATCAACCTGAGAGGCAATCTTTGGGCACCATCTGAATGTTTCGACTGCCATGGTTAAACCCCCTTGATTAATCGCCACAGAGGCGAGCCCGGCATGCTGGCCTGTTCGTTAATGACGCCAGTGATGGCATCTTTCAGTTGTCTACCAGCAGCGCCGGTTGTTCCCTGACTGGCTGCCTGTGGTGATCCACCCTGAATATTGATATCGCCGAAGTTAACTGAAGGCATACCACCGGAGACCTGAGGAGTGCCAACAGCCCGAACGCCAAGCGAACCATCAGCGGCGCGCGTAAGCGGCATAATGGCTTCCGGACCAGCTTCGGCAAAAACCCCTGCACCTTTGGCAAAAGCAAACAGCTGAGGCGTCTGAAAAACGCCATTGCTGTAAGCGCTCAGGGACGGAGAGTCGTAAACATTACCCTTCGCATTAAAGGTAAAGTTCGCGCCAGCATTCTGAATAGCGGTACCGCTGCTGGCGGTAGCGGCTGACGAGGCACCAAAACTGAACAGTGAACCAATTGAGCTAACGCCATTAGCAACAGCCATATTCACCAGGACGTTCTGGATAATCTTCAGTACGCTGACGCCCCAGTCCTTCCAGCTATCAACGTTGCCATTGAGCATGTCGGTGATCGTGGTGACCGCGCCACCCATGGCCTGCTTCATGCCGTCAGCGGCCATGGAAGAATAATCAGTAGCTTCGTCCACCCAGTTCGCATAACCCTCAGACAGTCCCGTCATCCAGTCGTCACGCTGCGCATCAGAAGCTGCGTAATATCCCTCCTGGTCGCGCAGGCGCTCATCGAGATAGCGCTTATTAAGTGCCAGTCCCTGCTGATAGAACGTCTCGTCGATTTCACCAGCCTGACGCTGGCGGAGAAGATCGGTATTCTTTTGCTCGAACTCCTTACGCAGATTGAACTGCTCCTGAAGTCTTTCACGGAACCTGGAGCCCTGCCCGTAGCCCAGCAGTTGCGCTTCATTGGCTGCGCGGGCGCTGGCGTTACTGTCAGCAAGGTTGGCTTCGTAATTTCGCAGTTGCTCACGTAATTTAACCTGGTCAATCAGCGCAGCATTCTGCAATACCGTCTTTTTCTGGGCTTCTGTCAGAGAAGCAAGTTCGCCCTGGCTGACCTGGTATTTAACCTTCGCCAGTTCAGTATTCTGGCCTTGCAGAGCAATCTGCTCTTTTTGCTGCTTGATAAGGCGCTTATACACATCCTCGGTTTTCTCGCCTTCGGTTTTACCACCCTTCTCCTTAGGTTTGTTGGCCTCATTATTCCGCCATTCAGCAAGACCGTTATTAATCAACTCCTGACGGCCTGTCTGGAATTGCGGATCACTGGTTAACCCCAGGTCATCGGCTGCATAACTCAGACGCAGGCGCTCTTTGGCCTCACCCTTCAGGCGTGACAACTCCAGATCCCGGCGACTCTTTTCGAGAGCATCGGTTTGTTTTTTGTCGAGGTCGGCCTGAGGCAGTCTGAGTGGGACGTTAGCCAGCCCCTGACGTGCCATGAGAAGTTGGTTGCCTAAACCGAGAAGGCTATTAAACCTTTCATGCTGACCATTCATCATCAATTGCGACTGGTACAATGCATTCTGACGCCAGGCATGTTCCTTAATCAGATCGTTACGCTGCCTTTCAATGCCCTCAAGGGTTTGCTGGATATTGCGAGATTTTTCCCGCATATCATTTAATTTCCCTTCCTCAACCGCGAGCTGATCCGTAACTATCGCTATGGCTCTCAGGATATTTGCATCGTTTTCGCTGGTTATGCCGGGCTTTCCGCGAGATGCACTCAAATCGTCGATCTGGTTCTTCAGCTCACCAACCTTTTTGGCTTGCTCATCAACCAAACGATTTTGTTCAACGAGAGCCTCAACGGTTTGCCCACGATTTTCATCCGTCTCGGTCAGAGACATTTTTGATGTTTTTTGCCTAATTTCATCAATCTGACCTGCGTATTCCTGGGCGGAACGACGCGCCTGCTCCTGATTCTGATACATCGTGTACCAGGCACCAGCCCCCAGCATCAGAAGCCCAGGAAGACCACCAACAAGCCCCAGCAAACCTGTAGCGCCAGTTTTTACAAGCCCCAGCACTGATGTTGCAGAGTTAAGTGCCTGCTGAGAGGCCGCGACGGCTCTGTTTGATTGTACCAGTGCCGCGTTTGCTGTAATCATTGCCCGGCGCTTGGCTATGGCATTTTGAGTGGCAGTAGCCTCAGCATTAGTATTCTTTGCCAGCACAAGCTCTGACTGGGCAAGCTGGTAAGCCCGCTCAGCAGCAATAGCATCGGCGGCGGCCTTGCGCTGTGATTGCGTGGCCGTGCTCGCCCTAGCGGCCGCAAGCGCTATTTCATTTTTTCTCGCTTCGACCAACTGCGCCGTCTGGCTTCCCAGATCGCCAATCATGCCGCCAATAAATCTTGAACCGCCGATGGCCGCCAGCACGCCAGCAGCAGAGGCAACGGTATTGATATTGTCTGAAATAGCATTCAATGCTCCGGTAAGCGCACTTGTCGCACCCGTGGCCTCATTCGCACCGCCTACCCACGCCAGAAATGCGTTTTCAATTTTGGTCGTTGCTGATGCAACAGTTTGCGGCATCGCGCCATATTCATCCTGTAACGCTCCAAGCTGGCTTATTAAAGCCGGAACAACTTTATCAGCGGTAAGCTGCCCCTGATCGGCCATCGCCTTTAAGTCTTTCCTGGCCACACCCATTCCAGATGCCAGTGCGCGAATAACGCGATCACCGTTTTCGTTGACAGAGTTAAACTCCTCACCACGAAGAACACCCTGCGCCAGAGCCTGGCTGAATTGCGTGATTACCGAACTCGCTTCCGACGTGCTTGCGCCTGACAACTTCAGACCCGTCGATATAGCTTCGGTTACTTTCAGTACCTCTTCTGAACTGTAGCCATATTCACGCATAGAAGCAGCTGAACGCGCAAAGAGGCTGGCATTATCTGAAAATGCCGTACCGGTTCGCTGACTGATTTCCATCAGCGCGCGCTGTGACTCGTTGAAATCATCTGTAGATTGTGATGCCTGCTTTAACCTGGCGTTAACTGAACTCCACTCGTCAGCTAAAGAAATAAGGTGCCCGGTGGCATATGCTCCTGCAAATGCTCCGGCAAGACCAACAGCAGATGCCTTAGCGGAATTAAGTTGCCCCGTTAAGTCAGCCAAAGCTCTCTGAGTTTCTCTGGACGCGGCTGCCGCCTGCCGACCACCATTTTGCATTGTGCGGTAATAATCCTGCCCCATTCGTGAGGCGCGGGAAATTTCCGTCTGGAATGACTGCGAGTTAGCGGAAATTTTGATTATTAACTCACGTAAGGTTGCCATCAATTTTCTCCAGGCGAAAAAAAAAGCCCATTAACGGGCTTTTTGTTGTGATATAAATTTCATGGCTTATCTAAAAATTCTCTCAGAGCTTCCGATTTATTGCAGGAATCTTTATTAACAGTCATCCCTGCCTCTTTTTGCTTTTGACAGAAATAGTAGTAATCATCGTTTGTTTTTATATAGCCCATGAATTTAATAAAAGCTTTTTTACACAATTCAGGATTTGCATGATCAGAACAAACCGTAGACGTATAGCTTTGCAACTCATTTGGTTCTAATGGAGCCAGTGTTTGAGTTGCACTTGATAAACAACTGAAACCATAAAATAATACAAATAGAACTAGTTTTTTCATTTTCTTCACCAAATTATAAAAAAAATAATCCTATTCTTTTACAGTTCATTTGTCACTGAGTTGCAGCTGTAAGAGCCGCCTCAAGCCCGGCAAACGGGTCCTTCGGTGCTGTCTGTTCACCATCTCCCCACCGCAGGATCGCATCGTCCAGCGGTACTTTTGCCCCCTGCGAGCCGTAGATAGCAGAGACGATCTGGGCGGCCTGAATGTCACCACGAATATCGCCAACCGGACTTTGCCTGTCGTACTCAATCCACATCAGAAGCTCGCTTGCCGTCATATTCTGCCGAAGCTCTGAGAGCGTGCGCCCCATCCGGAGCGCAAGCGACATCAGAAACTTTACGCCGGGGGTTGCGACTTTTCCCGCGCTTCGTCCGCGCTGTTGATCAGATCAAGCGCCTGTTTGAGAAGGCGTGAGTGAACGGGCCCGTAAATTTCACGTACCTGCTCTTCTTCATCGACACTGAATACCGGTTGCTTGTTGGTATCGCAAAGGACATCAATGAACAGCACCACGTCAGCACAAAGATTACGGTGTGCTTTTTCTGATACAGATACCTCGCCTTCTTCATCAGCACCAGATTTTGCAATTTCCTGCCAACGTAACCACCCTTCGCCAGAAGGTTCCCGCAGAACAACCTTCACACCGCCCCATTCAGGGACCGTAATGATTTTATGACGAAAGCCTGACATTTTAGCCAGCGCCAGTTCTTTAAGACTTTTAGCCATTTTTTATCCCTGATTAAAGAAGATGAATTACGCTACCGTTACGACGCAGGTTGCTGAGGTGACTTTCCCAGCAGGTGTGGAGGCGTCGGTAACTTCACAAACGTAATCGCCGGCATCACCTGCAGCAGCGTTTGCCTTGTTGAACGTTGCTGTCGCCTGTCCACTCACCGCGCTGCCGCCTTTCTTCCAGACATAGGAATAAGGTGCTGTTCCCCCGGCAGCTACCACCGTCAGTGATAAAGCCGCACCAGAGGTAACAGATTTGGTGTCAGGCAGGTCGGTGGTCAGACGCAGCGCGTTATCAATTTTCGTCGGCTTACCTTTCAGGCGTAACGAGAACGTTGCAGCCACCACGCTGTTTGTCCCTGAAGACCAGGTGTGCTGACGAACTTCAGACAGGAACTGGAAGCCAATACCAGACGGGAAGACAATCCGAAAACCATACGTGGTGTCGTTATCGTAAGCTTCACGCAGCGCATCCTGTGCCGGGTTAACATAGAAGTTACCGGACATAGAGATTTCTGACTGAGCACCCAGGCCGTTGATGTTTTCCTGCTCGGTGGAACACAGCGTGGTGACATCAATGTCCTGCTTCTGACCGCCAGTAAACTGGACTTCTTTGATAGTACAGTGCAAATCCAGCCAGGTTGCGGCGCCAATCGTATCCAGTGTCGCTGGCGCAGAGGTGATCTGAATTTTAGTACCCTGCGATTTTTCATACAGTGAGGACATATTTGTCTCCTGAAAATAGAAAACCCGCCGTAGCGGGTCTGTGAGTTAATGGATTTGTCAGACAGTGACCTGAAATTCCAGCGTCGTCCGGTAATACCGGTTCTCTGGTTCATAACCAGGAGTTTTGCTTATATTGGTGGGATTGAGTGGCTTAACCACCTGAAGCGCCATATCACGAAGATTCCGCGCCTCTTTGATAGTCAGTGAGTAAACATCTACCTGGACCGATATCCCTGATTCGGCCTGTCCGCAAAGAACATCGGCGGTCACATCAGAAATAAGTGAAAAAATTACCCATGGCGGCGATATCGAGGGCTGGCCATCACTACCCAACGGCGCAACGTAAGGATAAACCTGTCCACCGGCCAGAGGCTTCAGCAAAAGATAAAGGTCATCTTCCGTCATTTACTCAGCACCTCATCAATCGCCTGGTTCATACGTTTCATAGCGACTCGCGTTGCCAGTTCTTCACGGGTATCAAACGCAGGACGGACAAAAGGATGTGGGGGCATATTCACTGTGCCCATTTCGACAAATCGCCAGTAAAACGCGTTACGTCGATCGGAGGCTTTCATTGAATTATCGCTGTTACCCGTTCGCATGTTCCGCCCGCGAATGTGAACACCGGAAGAGATATCACCACGTTTACGCGATCGCTGCGTCAGCACCACAACGTTTTTCTTCAGCTTGCCGGTTCGTTCAGGCGCTCTTGCTATCACCTCGTCTTTCAGAACCTCAGCACCAGCTCGCGTGGCATCACGCAGAACTTTGTTGTTTTCGGCGCGGCTAAGCGCCTCCAGGTCTTTTGCTATGTCATTTAACCCGGAAAAATCGAGGCTCGTCTCAATCATTTTTCGGTACCCTGTTTGCAAAGAATTTCGAGCTGAACACCGCGAGAGTCAGGGATTGGCGGACCAATGATATTCAAAATGGCCCCCTTGAACGCGCCAGTCATAACCCTGAGTCTGGACGCAGCAGTTATATCGCTACGAAATCGTGTCCATACCCTGATAGTGGCGACTGCGGTTTCAGCACCTGCGGCTACCAGCTCGCGGCCACTAATGCCCTTTACTTCTGCCCAGGTTTCTGCGCCGTCATGCCATGCTTCAACAGGCTGGCCAGAAGGATCTCTGGATGTTGTGAGGTTCTGAACCACCACCCTGTCTCTCAGTCTTCCGGCCTGCATAAAGTCCTCCTATACCCCGTAAATTCGGTATGGCTGCAGCAAGGCTTCAACTGCAAACGGGACCTCTGCAACAGTCTGACCGACGGAAACTGATTCTCTGTTGGCATACCAGTGACCTATCAGCAATAACATGGCCGCTTTAACATCATCATTCAGTAGAATCGGGTCCGGGTCATCTGCGTAGCCAGGGGAGCTCTGGTTTTCATAGAGCGTTCGCCTTGTCCATGTCTGGACGTAACGCGCCGCCGCACCGGTGTATAAAGTCAGCAGGGCATCGTCTCCGGAAAAATCGGTATCAATGCGGCAGTGCTGTTTCACCACATCAAGGTCGACCATTATTTTTTCGCCTTCTTGTCCGCTTTTACTTCCGGCTGTTCCTGCTGCTGTTCCTGCTGCTGTTCCTGCTGCTGTTCCTGCTCTGCAGGATTTTCTGATTCATCGAGCATCGCATAGCCTTTTTTGATGAGCTCGCGACCGTGCTGTTCCAGAGTTTCCAGCGGAAGCCCCTCAGTAACGACGGTACCGCCGAAATAAATCGGTTTAAGTGCAATCAGTTTCATTTTCCCACCTGTAAAAGCGGCCCGAAGGCCGCTATTTCATCAGCTACCAGCGCCAGTGCGGAATGCACCGTATACAAATGCCTCAGGGCGTTTGACGGCCAGCGCCAGACGTTCCTCGCAACGGATGGTGATCATGTTTTTCTCGAAGTCGTCGGCGTTCTCCGTGGAGATCACCACGTTCGCATCTTCGCGGTCGAAGATTTGCGCGCCAGCGTTGAATGCACCGGTCAGGAATTTACCCTGGAAGGCTGACGCTTCCGTTGCAACAACCGGCAGACCCCACAGAGTCGGGCCAGTCAGTGCCGCCGGGTTAGCCAGGATGTAACGGCCCAGGCTGTCTTTTGTCAGCTCGATCCGCGCCCAGTCAATGAAGTGAAGAACGTGACCGGATGCAGGGAAGCGCGCCAGCTGCGCCTGCAACATTGCCAGACGCAGATCATCAATCCCGCTCTGCTGTTCGACAGTGAACGCTGGATTAAACGCCGACGCCTGAGGAACGATGCCATGCAGATGAACGCCGGTACCATCACCGAAGAGAATTTCCTGCTCTTCTGCATACTTCAGCCCGTAGCGCATTTCGGCATCAACGGTGGACTGCAGCTGTGCGAAGTCATCAAGGATCTGCTTAGATGCTTTGAACAGGTGGGCGATGGTGCTGACGCCAGTGATTTTCGGCGTGAACTCAATTTCGCTGTATGGTTTCTGCGTATTTTCAGGAACCACTTTCGCGTTGTTGGTAAAGCCCGTCTGCTGCACCCAGAAAATAGCCGGGGAAGAAGTGCGACCAGGCGCAATCAGATCGCGGATAAACAGACGCTGCTTCGGCGCCGTATCAATACCCGGCAGGCGCTGAGGCTCCACAACACCATCAGTAACATCCGCAGAAGTCAAAGCAGCCTTCACAGGGATGCTGATACGTTTGCCACCTTCAATACCTGCAGCAAAGGTTTTCAGCGCTTCAGCAGAGATCACCTGCTGGCCGATTGATTCCACAACATGCTTCGCGTTTGCCAGCGGCATCTGGGCAACATGTTGCTCCAGTTCGCCCATCGCTGCCTTCAGCGTTTTTTCTGCCTCACGCAGGGCGTTGAACTCAGAAGCCATTTTATCGACGGCTGCCTTTGTTTCTTCTGACAGCTTGCCAGACTTCTGCGCTTCTTTGACGGCTTCTTCTGCTTTCGCGTTGAACTTGCCGGTTGCTTCTTCAATGCTGGCAGTGACTTTTTTCAGAATATCGTTTACTTCAGACATAAAGGGTCCTTATTTGACTAACGCCGCCAGGGCGCTTTCAAGTGAATTGATGGTTTCAGGTTTGATGTCTTCGGCAGCGCCCGGCGTACCGTCGTTGGTGGTGACAGCGCCAGGCATGCCACCGGATAAGGCTTTAATGAGTTTTCTGCGCTCAGAGCGCGGGGTGTTGGTCTTGGCCAGCAATGCATCAAGTTTGCGAAGCGCGGCTGCAGGCGATTCGTCGCCGTCGCTGACCGCATCAGCAGAAAGCAGGCTATCTGCCAGTCCCTTCGCCACAGCATCACTGCCACCGATATAGCTTTCCGCGTCCATCAGCTTCTGCACGGCGGCCATATCAAGGCCGGAGCGCGCCGCGTAGATATCAGCCATAGCGGTATCGAAGGGTTCCAGTGACTGTGCCAGTTCAGCAAAATCATGGCGGTTACCCATCGCGTAGACCCAGCAGTTGTGGATCATCAGGAAGGCACCACGACCGATCTGAATATCATCCCCGGCCATCGCAATGACCGAGGCGGCGCTGGCGGCAATACCGAGCACCTTCACCGTCACACGGCCTTCGTATTCACGCAGAAGGTTGTAGATTGCCAGGCCTTCGAACATGTCACCGCCAGGGGAGTTAATATTGACCGTGACGTCGGCGCCATTCATCGCCCGAAGCGCACCGGCAATACGTTTAGCTGTTATCCCTTCGCCCCAATAGTCCTGCCCGATAACATCGAAAACAGAAATGCTGTTATCGTCGGTGGACGCCGCTTTGATCCCGCCGTCCCAGCGGTCCAGTGCGGACGGTAATGTTTCACAGGTAACGCGCGCGCAGGGGCGACCCGCCGGTGCTACCGGAAGTTGTTTTTTGCTCATCAGGAAATTGCTCCTAAGCGGCCTGTTTCAGCGGAGATTGTTCAAAGGAAATATCGGGGAATACGTGGTTATGCAGCTCTCGCAGGGCAAGTGCCTGAACTGCAGGGTTACTGCTTTCGAGATTTTTAAGTTGCGTCAGGTTGAGCTGAACGGTGTAAATGTCGCCACCTTCAATCGGCGGCATGTTCTCAAGACGACGAACGTCATTACGGGACATCCAGCCATTTTGAAGCGCGCTGGTATAGTATGCAGCACGACCTGCGCTGTCGGCGCGCAGCAGTCCTTCAACGGAGAATTCCGCGAACACGTCATCATCGCTGTCGAGTAAGCACCGGCCAATTTCCTGCTCAATATTTACCAGCAGCGGTCGAAGGGTATGAGTCAGAAACTGCAGGTTCATCCCCTCAAGGCTGGATGCCCAGCTACTTTGTTTCGTGGTGTGACCAACCATGAAAGGCGGAACGCGAAACCAGCGGCAGATCTCCTCAATGCTAAATGCGCGGCTTTCGAGCATCTGAGCATCTTCCGGGTTCATGGTCACGCCCTGATATTTCAGGCCGCCTTCAAGAACCATAATTTTTCCGGCGTTTTTGGAGCCGGTGAATGATGCCATATAGCCACGAAGTCTTTCACGTTGGTCGTCTGTCAGCGCATTCTCAGCGGAGAGAAAACCTGAACTCTGAAGCCCCTGTTCAAATATCTTCGCAGCAGACTCCTCAACCGCCATTGCAGAACCGATCACATCCCGGCCTGTTTTCATCGGCATCATGCCGCAAATGCCATCCAGACCGAACCCGCGAATGTGCATGATGTTTTTGACTGGAATGACGCGCTCGTTACCGTTTTCAGTGTATTTGTATTCCAGCGCCCCGGTCACGAGACGTTTAACCACCATGTTCTGCGGCAGTAAAGGCACCAGCGAAACCAGGCGGTTTGCGATGAATTTCTTCTCAATGAAGGCGTTCCCGCGCAGGCAAATACTGGCGACCACCATCAACATAAAGCGTGATGGTGTCATTTCTGAATTGGGGCGGCGGCACAGTATCGAATAGGCCGGATGATCGGTTGCCGCTTTGCGCGAACCGTCAGGCTGTCGAACGTATATTTTCAGCGGAAGGGTTGAAATAGACTCGCTTAACAGTCTTACGCATGCCCACACAGCCGATAGCTGGATGGCTTTATCGGCCGTGACCACCTTTCCGCTGCTGCTGGTGCCAAACCATTCCTCCCAGAACGTGCCGGTAGTCAGGCTGATAGGCACACCAAGCCAGTTAAGCAGAGCGCTTTTCACCCTGCCTGGCTGTTTGTTTTTTTTCATCAGAAACCTACCATGATGGGATTATTGAAGAATCCGGAGAGATCCTGCTGGTCGTTACCACCGTTAACCAGAACGCGGCTCATTGCTGTGAACAATGCCGCCGGGCCATCAATCTTGGCCTCTGGTGTGGACTTGTTCGGGAAAATGTTCTCGTTCCGGTCAGGTTTGACGGTTACGTTGGACATCATCCAGTTCATTACCGGGTGATCGCTGTGATGGAAGCGGCCACCGTATACCAGTGCTTCGACCTCTTTCATCGCCTCAGAGAAATTGCGAACCGTCTGCGGTACTTCCACCAGCGGCAGCCCTTCTTCTGCCAGCGCAAGGCTGAACTGCGTCGCACTCCACGGGTCGAAGCCAATTTCTTTCAGACTCTCGCCAGCAACCCACACCTGCAGCTCTTCTTTAATCTGAGCATGGTCGATTACATCCCCGTCGGTAAGGATCAGCTTGTCCATCTCGGCCCACTTACGATAGAGCTCTGCCATCTGGCGTGAACATTTCTCAAGGCGTCCTTCGGGCAGCCAGAATTTAAAATCCGCATGAACGTGGCCACCTGGCGCGCGCCAGACTTTAGCGGCTGCACAGATATCAATTTTGTTTGAAAGGTCAACGCCTACCCAGGAGGGATAGGTTTTAAGTTCGTGCTGCGGGGCGATAAACTCGCATTTTTCCCATTTCATCATGTCCATCCAGGCAGACTCAGCTGTTACCCAGATATTCATGTGTTTGGTGAAAAAGTTAATCCTGGCCGAAACCTGCTCTTTCGCCTTTTTAGCCAGGCGGCGCAGGTCATCCCAGCGCTTACAGATACCCAGCCCCGGATTCGCCTTCTGCCAGACTTTTTCATCAAAGGGATCGTCACCTTCATCTAAGGTGTAGATGATGGCAAAAAACGTATCGTCTTTTACCAGTCCACGCAGCACCTTGATGGCGTAATCACGCAGTTCGTAGCAGATACCCTCTTTGTTGAAGCCCGCTGTGGTAATGCCGAAAAGCAACGACTGCAGGCGCGCGCCGGTTGCCGTCTCCAGAACGTCCCATACATCACGGGTTTTATGTGCATGCAGCTCGTCGACGATGGCGCAGTGGATGTTCAGGCCGTCGAGGTTGTTCGCATCTGATGATAAAGGCTCGAATTTGGAGGCCGTTTGCTCCTGGTAGATAGCGAGCTTGTTGAATTCGAAGATCCGCCCAAGAGTGGCTTTCGCCTTCTTGACCATATTTTTCGCGTCTTCAAAAACAATTCGCGCCTGGTCACGGGTGGTTGCAGCGGAATAAACCTCCGCACCACCCTCGCCGTCAGCGCCAGCCATATAGAGCCCAACGCCGGAGCAAAGTGTTGATTTGGCATTTTTACGGGCCACCTCAACATCTGCTGTACGGAAACGCCGAACCATCACCGGCCGACCGCTGCCGTCGTTACGCAGAACGGTTTCCCCCGTCTCTTCGTTAACCAGCGGGATAACAAAACCAAAAATATTAATCAGGATGAAAACATGCCAGTCCATCAGCTCAATAGGCTGGCCTGCCAGCGCGCCCTTTACGTGAGGAACAAAATTATAGAAATTCAGAATGTGCTGCGCGCGTGGCTCACTGAAGAAAATACCGCGCTCTTCGCCGTGTGCCAGATCGTCAAGAAAACGCTGGCAGGCAAGGCGCACATACTCACAGGCAATTATTTCCCCCGCCACCACCCTCTCGGCGTAGCGGATGCCTTCTGCAACCTTAGCCATTAATCCCTCGCTTTCATAAACTCGGCCAGCGGGTCAACCGCATCAGGACCTTTTGCATTCACTTTCGAGCGGCTGGCTGGTGTCATCCCGAACTCTCCGAGCATGGCGCGAAGGCGTTTCCAGGCATCAGCTTTCATGATGGCTGCCGGGTGAGCTTTGATCATCACATCCCCGCTCTGTGTTTCGGTCCGGTAGGTGTACCCCTCAATTTCAAGCGTGTCGCAGTGGTGCCGGTATTCGGTATAAGCCTCAACCAGCAGCTCAAGGGCTCTGGCGTCCAGTTGAGACATCACACCGATAGCATCGAGCTCGTCGGCCATCCGTTTAAACCAGTACTTCCCCTGCTTGTCGAAATGCTTCGGCGTTGGGGGTACCCCTGCAGCTGGCTTAGGTTCGTTTTCATTAATCGGGCGTTTTGATGGGTTACCCCTCACCAAACGTAGATGGGTCGGGGTTTTCGGTGGTCCAGACATAATCGAAAACTCCTATTAATCATCGAGTGGGGGACCCCTAAAAAAAGTTTTCTAACCTGCGGCGATGTGAAAAGAGGTTAGGCGGCGGTCCTTTAGGGTGATTTCCCTGAGGTTTTTACCCGCCCTCCCCCAGACCGCGCAAATGAGAGCAGATATCATTTAACCGACTCATGCACAATTTTCGCCAGTTTCCGGCTCGGGGGACCACTGTTACCAATGCGAGGGCTGAACACCATACTGATGTCCCAGCCTGCCTTCAGTCGATACTCAATGGAGTTTCTCGAAATACCCAGGTAATCCGCCCATTCGTTAAGACACATCGTCTTGCCGTGAGCGGTATATCTGCGGTCGGAGTTCTCTCGCATTGTCTTTCTCATCTTGTCTACGCCTCGCTTCTGATTGCACACATGGCAACTTGGCACAAGATTGTCAGGCTCGTTATTGGTCTTACAGTCATCGAGGTGGTCGATGTGAAGGGTGTCCCAGCCAACGGTTTTTGCACACCAGTGACAACGGAACGGTCCAGCCCCATGTTTGTCGTAATAGACTTTCCGGTGCTCGTAAACACGAGGACTCCCACATGCCAAAGGATGATCGGGCGCATACACCAGCAGATATCCGCCAGTGTGCTCCAGCTTGCCATCCTTTCTTGTGCTGAGCTTCTCTGTCGTTCCATGACGCCGGACGCGCATGTAATGCTTTTCACAGTAGTGGCTGTTACGGGATCGTACCGATAATTCGCATCCATCCACAATGCAGGCAGCATGGGCGTGCGGAAGCCCTGAACCATATTTCGATTCAGTCATCTTCACCTCGTTACTTAATTTCTGTTCAGGCGTTCGCGTGCTGTCTTGGCTTTATGGCAGCCGCGGCAAATTGATTCCAGATTAGAGAGATCGTCAGTACCGCCGTGAGCTTTCGGCTTGATGTGGTCCACCGTCTCAGCGGGTGTATACCTTCCATTTCGCAGGCATTCCTGACAAAGGTGTTTATCTCTGTCGAGAACGATTTGGCGCAGCCTGTCCCACTTACTACCGTAGCCACGCTCATGGCGACTCTTACCCTGCTGGTGCTGCTGCCAGCCCTCATTGCGATGCTGCTCACAGTAGCCTGAACGGTCCGTAGTCGTACCGGGACAACCTCTCTTGCGACATGCTCGAGGGATTAACGCTGGCATGGTTCAATCCTCACGGAACCGTAAAGCGTATGCCGCTTCACTTCACCGTTCTCTGTCGTCATATAACCACGCTCATCAGGAACGGCTGCGATTACTTCGCCCTTCTCATCGTCAGCAGTGAAGACATGCTTAACCTCAATACCATCGAGAAAAACAGCGTATCGCTCTACGCCGAGATTAATCTTCCTGCCGGGATCGTCATCTAATACAGTGAGACGCATATGACCTCCATAGGCTATCGACGGCACAGCTGCCAGATAACACCACCGGGGAAACATTCCATCATAATGGCCTTGCGGACATGGGAAGTTAATTCATCCATTGCTTTCTTGTCTGCTGCCATTTGCTTTGCGACATCCAGCGCCGCACATTCAGCAGCATTTTTCAGCGAGTTACCAAGCACCGCTTCGAGATTGGTATCGACGCCAGAGTTAACTTCGAATTTGTCGGCGCTGATGGTTACCTTGTTCTGCACCGGCTCATCACGCTGGATACCAAGGTTGATGTTGTAGATATTGGTCACCGGCTCAGGTGTTTCGATTGCCGCTGCTTGGATAGCACCACTGGCGATAGTGGCGTCCTTGATGAA